>JAKSPR010000011.1 GCA_024404655.1 Clostridia bacterium
GGGATTCTTTAAGGGTTTCGCGAAGCGAAAGCCCTTGGGGGCTTGGCGTGGAGCCTCCTCTCCCTCCTTCCGATTCGTTCCCCCCAGCGGTGTCGCTGGATAATAAACTCTCCTGCCAAGGAGAGAATAACCTATAGATAATAGAAAAAGCCCCCCGCTTCCGCGGGGGGCTAAACCCTTTGCCCGCCAAAGCGGGCAAAGAAAAACCGCCGCAAACGCTTTCACGTTTGCGGCGGCAATCAATCAGAATTTAAGCCTTCTTAGAACCTGCATGCAGCATGATGTTCACAAGAATACCAAGAATCAGCGCAGTCGCAATCTCAGTAACGGTGATCGCACCAAAGTGCAGAGACAGACCACCGATACCGCAGATCAGAATGGTGGAAACAACAAACAGATTTCTGTTGTCTTCCAGATCGACTTTCTGAACCATCTTCAGACCGGAGACAGCGATGAAGCCGTACAGAGCGATGCAGACACCACCCATGACACAGGCAGGAATGGAATCCAGCAGCGTGACAAACGGACCAAAGAAGGAGATCAGAATGCAGATGATCGCAGTGCAGATAATGGTCGCTACGGATGCGTTGCCGGTGATGGCAACACATGCAATGGACTCACCGTAGGTGGTGTTGGGGCAGCCGCCGAAGATCGCACCGGCGAAGGAACCGACACCGTCACCAAGCAGAGTTCTGTGCAGACCGGGATCTTCCAGAAGGTCTTTTTCGATGATGGAGGAGATGTTCTTGTGGTCAGCAATGTGCTCAGCAAAGACGACCAGAGCGACAGGCACGTATGCTGCAGCAAGGGAGAGAATGTAGGTGCCGTTAATGTCGGCAAAACCTTTGATTGCTTTCAGGAAGGAGAATTCCGGAACAGCGAAGATCGACATGCCGCTGAAGATGGAGAAGTCGATGACTTTCAGAGCATCAATGTTTGCTGCATTGCCGATGACGGTAAAGATCGCTGCAAGCGCATAGCCTGCGGCAATACCGATGATGAAGGGGATCAGCTTGCCCATCTTCTTGCCGAAGACAGAGCAGAGGCAGACAACAGCGAGGGTAACGAGACCGCAGATGATGGCGATATAGACGTTTCCGCCTGCATCGGCAGTCTGCAGATCACCGACAGCATTGCCGGCAAGGGAGAGACCGATGATGGAGACGGTCGGACCGATGACCTGTGCAGGCATCAGCTTGTTGACCCACTGTGCACCTGCAAACTTGACAATGATTGCGATGACAACGTATGCAAGCGCTGCCATAGCTGCACCGATGATGATACCGAGGAAGCCGCCTGCGACGGAAAGAGCACCGCCGAATGCTGCTGCCATGGAACCGAGGAATGCGAAGGAGGAGCCGAGGAATACAGGGCTTCTGCCTTTGGTGAAGAGGACATACACGAGGGTACCGACGCCTGCGCCGAACAGTGCTGCTGCAGGGCTCATAGCGACTTCACCAACATCGTAGGTTCCGCTGATGATCATCGGAACTGCGATGGTTGCAGCCAGAATGGCAAGTACCTGCTGAAGCGCAAATACGATCATCTGGCCAAACTTCGGTTTGTCCTGGGGCTGGTAAACGAGTTTCATGAGAAAACCTCCATTTGGAATTTATATAAATTTTATTTCGCGCAAAGGTAAACGGCGGTCACCCCGTCGGGAGCATTCGTCTGCACAGAGACGCTTTCTTCATGGGAGGTGGGAACATTCTTGCCTACATAGTCCGGCCGGATGGGGAGCTCGCGGTGTCCGCGGTCCACAAGAACGGCAAGCTGGACCGTTGCGGGTCTGCCGTTGGAGAACAGGGCTTCTATGGCGGCACGGATGGTGCGCCCGGTACAAATCACATCGTCGACCAGAACCACATCACGACCGTTGATGTCAAAGGGCAGCTTTTCCCGGTCTGTAATCGTGTGCATGCTGTGAGCATGACCGGCAGAGTCATGATCAAGATCGTCGCGGAACAGGGCGATATCAAGGGACCCGCAGGGGACTTCCGTTCCTTCGACCCGCATGAGATTTTCCTTTAAGAGCTCTGCCAGAGGCACACCGCCTCGGCGGATTCCAACCAGACATAAGGAGTCGCAGCCTTTGTTTTTTTCAATGATTTCATGGGTAATACGCATCATGGCGCGGCGGATTGCCGCTTCATCCATGAGGACCGCTTTGATGGCACCCTCCGGCTGCTTCACTGGTAATACGCCTCCCCCGTCTGAAAAGGAAATCAAACAGAAAAAATCCTGCCCGATTGATGATATCCGGCAGGATCGTTGTATTTCTCACATTTTTCCACGCGCAGAAAAGCCCCCATGGGTGTTCTTTACACGGGTTTCCAGAATACAAATCTTACCGGCATCTCTGTACCGACTTAAAGTCTTGTTCGAGGGATATTATATCACAAAGCGTCGTATTTTGTAAATACTGATAATTAACCAAAAATAAAGTTTTTTCTTGTCACTTTTGTTGATATTTTTCTTCTCTGCCGCCAATCGCTCCGGCTGCCCGGAAGGGGGCGATTTCCACCATGCCGCCGCACGCCTAAAAATTATCTTTTTGTGCCTTGACAAACCTGTCAAAAACAGATATACTATAATGTGAGAAAGTATCGCAAAAACAAAGGAGCCGCTTATGCTGAACATCACCGTGATATCCGTCGGAACCATCAAGGAAAAGTATCTGACGGACGCACTCAAGGAATACTATAAACGGCTCGGCGCTTACGCAAAGGTCACAGACTGCCAGTTGAAGGATGAGCATCTTCCCGATAATCCCGCACCGGCCGAAATTCAGGCCGCTGTGGAGCGCGAGGGCAAAAGAATCCTTGCATCCATCCCCAAACGCGCGTATGTTGTCGCCCTCTGCATCGAGGGCAAGCAGATTTCCTCCGAGGATTTTGCAAAACGCATTGACGCAATCGCCGTGGACGGTTATTCCGATCTTGTTTTTATCATCGGCGGTTCAGACGGACTTTCCGATGAGGTCAAACGCGCAGCGGACTGGAAGCTCTCTTTCTCACCGATGACGTTCCCGCATCAGCTCATGCGGGTCATACTGGCAGAACAGCTCTACCGCGCCATGAATATTCTCGGCGGCGGAAAGTACCATAAATAACGAGGTAAAAACACACATGAAAAAACGCATCCTGTATGCTATGAACACAGCTGTGGTCCGAGTCGTCTCTCTGGCGCTTCTCGCTATGCTGACACTGGCGGCGGCTTTGTACCAGAAGGGATATTACGATTTCACGTTCATCGAGCGTGTCCCGCTGCCCGGCTACGGCGCGGATGATACCCCCGATTCACCGGTCACACCCGAAACGGAGCAGACCCCGGATACCGAGGAAATCCCCTCCATCGGTACAGGCGATGTGGGCCAGACCGACAGTCCCGCTCCGGATGATCCCACAACCCCGCCCACCAATCCCTCCAATCCCGGTACTACCCAGACTACCACTTCCAAAAAGGCAGCGGATGTTATCGCAGGTCTGACTTCCACCCGCTCAGCCCTTTCCGCAGGCTATACCATGCAGACCGGAGGCACCTTCCAGAAGGGCAAATGGGTCTTCACGGACCTCGGCATCAAGGGCTTTTCCGATCAGTATTCTTTATCCGAATACCAAAGACGCACAGTCATGACCACCGAGTATGAGCGCGGCTGCATCGTCCAGTCTCCCACCACGGAGACCGCCAAGCGCCCTGCCGTCATGCTGAAAAACGGCCTCATCATCAAGGATAACGGAAAAGGTTCCCTTGAAGTTCTGCGCCTCGACGGTACCGTGATGCTGAAGGACTATGATGAGAGTACCTTCTATCTCACCGATCTGCGCGACGCAGAAGGACACGTCCTTTTCTGCGCGCCGAAGATCGAAAAGGAAACCGTTTTCCTGCCCATCATGCAGCCCAACGAATACTCCGGCATCCCGGAGGAAACAGGCTTCTATGAGGAAGAAGAAACCGAAGTTGAGTACGTTGTCAACACTTATTGGTATCTGTCTGCCGATAACAAATGGGTCGTCAGCAGCTATACCGATGAAAATCCTCCGGTGGAGCTGAACAAGGGCCTCTCCTTTGATGCGCCCTCCGACTACGGCGAAAGCGACTGCGATATCGAGCGCTTCTATGCTTACGGCTCCTGGGGCTTCCGCAGCAAGTCCACGGGACAGACACTGCTCTCTCCCCGCTACCGCATGGCGTATAATTTCCATGACGGCTACGCCATTGTGCTGGACTACTACCAGATGCACATCATTGATAAAAATTTCCGTGACGTCTACGTTTCCGGCTTTGAATATCCCGAAACCTTTGTCACCTTCAATGAACTGACGATGCCCGACACCAACGGCATTGAAAATCTGGGCACCTACTATGTCAGCCACGGTCTGACCCGCGTCCGCTACCGCAGAAACCTTTCCACCTACAAGGTTTATAACTATATCAAGACAGACGACTATTCCACTCTGATTGATCTCTCCGGCAAGGAGTTCCCGTTCCCCACGGGGTACTCCATGATCAGCTATTCCGACGGTGTGATTCTTCTCAAAAAAGACGGGGAAGAGCTTTACGGCTATATGAACTATAAAGGTGAGTGGATCGCGCAGCCGATGTACACTTATGCGCGGCCCTTTATCTCCGGTCTCGGCGTTCTCGGATATGCGAACGGAAAGAAAGGCATTATTGATGTCAGCGGCAGCTGGGTTCTGCCCATGTCGTTTGAAGCAGTATCGGATGTGTCTATGGGCGGTGTGACGGTGTTTGACCGTACCACCGGGTGGCATGTGCTGCAGTGTGCGGCGAAATAATATTATCAGTTTCATCGCGGGGAAGCGGAGGGGAACCATCTCAGACGCCGAAGTTTCCCCTCCGCTTCCCGGTTAGTCCGGGATATTGTTGAAGTTCTGTGATCCCCCATCGTCACCCCTCCTTGGCTGAGATCGGCGGAAGCCGCGGCTCTGGAAAATGTTTTTTCGATTCGCCTGCGGCGAATCGTGGATAATGTTTCGGACCGCCTGAGCGGATGGCGTTTCAGCATATCTGCGGTGGATCGCGGGTGGTGTTTCGGTTTGCCTTTGGCGGATCGGATGGGAAAAGATTCCGCGCGGACGTGGGACGGCGGTGCAGCTTTGTGCGTTGCTCCGGATACATATAATATAAAGAATCAAAAAAGCATTCCCGGCGGGATCGTCGGGAGAACGAAAGCAGGATATAATCGGTTATGATCACCTATCAGGCAGGCAGCGCGGATGTGGCTGTCATCGGGGCGGGACATGCTGGCATTGAAGCTGCGCTGGCCTGTGCCCGGCTGGGGCTGAAAACCCTATTATTTACAATCAATCTGGATGCGGTGGGCAACATGCCCTGCAATCCCTCCATCGGCGGCACTGGCAAGGGACACCTTGTTTACGAGATCGACGCGCTGGGCGGAGAAATGGGCTACGCAGCGGACTGCGTCACCATGCAGAGCCGCATCCTGAACCTCGGCAAAGGTCCGGCGGTCCACTCCAAGCGCGTACAGGCCGACCGTCAGCGCTACCGCGTGCTGATGAAAAAGACGTTGGAGCGTACGGAAAACCTCACCCTCATTCAGGCGGAGATCGTCGATTTCCACTGTGAGACGGATCAGGGTGGACGGCGGCATGTGAGCTCCGTGACGACGAAATACGGCGCAGTCTGGAATGTCCGGGCGGCCGTCATCTGCGCGGGAACCTATCTCCACGGCGAGGTCATCGTCGGTGAGGTCTCTTTCCCCTCCGGCCCCGACGGTATGCTCCCGGCGACGGAGTTTTCTTCCGCGCTGGAGCGCGAGGGCATCACCCTGCGCCGCTTCAAGACGGGAACCCCCGCACGGGTCCTCAAATCTTCCATCGACTATACCGATCTTGAAGTCCAGTATGGAGACGAGAACATCACCCCGTTCTCCGTCCGCACGGACGCAGACGCTTACGCAAAGATCCCCCAGACGGTGTGCCATGTGGTCTATACCAATGAGGAGACCCATAAAATTATCAGAGACAATCTGGACCGCAGTCCCATCTATTCCGGACGCATCCACGGCATCGGCCCCCGTTACTGTCCTTCCATTGAGGACAAGGTGGTGCGTTTTGCAGATAAGCCCCGCCATCAGCTCTTTCTGGAACCCATGGGCAATGATACCGAGGAAATCTACGTGCAGGGCTTTTCTTCCTCCCTGCCGGAAGAAGTCCAGAGAAAGATGCTCCACAGTCTGAAAGGTATGGGGGAAGCACAGATGATGCGCACCGCCTACGCCATACAGTATGACTGCATCGACCCCACCGAGCTCCGCCCGACTCTCGAATTCAAGGATATCACAGGACTTTACGGTGCGGGACAGTTCAACGGTACCTCCGGTTATGAGGAGGCCGCCGCACAGGGTCTTGTCGCCGGCATCAATGCCGCAAGACAGTTAAAGGGCGAAGCGCCGCTGATTCTCACCCGCGATACTTCCTATATCGGCATGCTCATCGACGATCTTGTGACGAAAGGTACCAACGAGCCTTACCGCGTCATGACCAGCCGCTCCGAATACCGTCTTCTGCTCCGGCAGGACAACGCCGACGCCCGCCTGACCCCCCTCGGTCATGCGGTCGGACTGATCAGCGAGGAACGTTATCAGAAGTTCCTTGAAAAACAGGAGCAGATCAAAGAGGAAGTCGCAAGAGCTCAGGCCCTGACGATCCCCCCCTCAAAGACCCTGACAAGGATCTGCGAAGAACATGAAACCCAGCCGCCCACTACCGGCATGCGCTTGGCGGAACTGCTCAAACGCCCCCAGCTCGATTATGAGGCCCTTGCCCCTGTCGATCCCACCCGCCCGCAGCGCTCCGGCGTGATCTTTGACGCGGCACAGGTGCTGATCAAATATGAGGGCTACATCGCCCGGGAACTTCTGGAAGTGGAGAAATTCCGCAAGCTGGAAGGCACGCTGCTCCCGCCGGATACGGACTATTCCGAGATCCGCGGCATCCGTATCGAGGCTTCCCAGAAGCTGCAGAAATTCCGCCCCGAGAGCATCGGACAGGCGTCCCGCATCTCCGGCATCAGCCCCGCAGACATTTCCGTTCTGCTGATCTGGCTGAAACAGAAACAAAAATCATAACGCCGTCCCCGAACAGTCCATGGAGGTTGAATATGAAGAAAACAAGAAAAACTGAAACCCCTGTCCGCAGCATGGCAGGAGAATCCCGCAGACTGTGTCTGAACCTGACCCCCTCTGCTGCCGCTGATACGGATGCGCTCCCCGCGCTGCTTGCCGAGGCAAAGGCCCAGGGCTTTACAACGGTGATGCTCACCTGCGCATGGTATTTGTGCGAGCGCGCCCCGCTGCGCTACGCTTTCCGCTATTATGACCGCCGCATCGCCATGATCCGCGATGCCGGTATGGATGTGATCCTGCATGTGGACCTGCGCCGCACGACCCATATTTTCGACGGTGAGCGCGTCTGCACGGACACAGTCATAACAACCGACGAATTTTTCCGCGGCGATAAGGCGCAGAAGCCCGCTGACAGCGCAGAGGATGAGGTGATCTGCATCTCCCTCGCTTCCGGCAAGGCTACCGGCTGCGCCGTGCGCTTCTTCCGCGACGCGGTGAAGCATTTCTGTGATACCTTCGGTGACTGCATTTATGCGGTTCTGCCCACCTTCTCCCCGGAGGGTAATTCCGAATATCCGGCGGATGCCATGGATGTTTCCCTTTCCATGCTCCGCGCATACAGAAACGATCTGCCGCTTTCCTACCGCACCACCGCAGAGCTGAATCACGATCTGCATACCCATTTTCCGGCCTTCGGTGCGGCGGAGCTCCCCTCTGCCGATGACCGCGGTCCCGCCGGTATGCTCTATTACCGCTGCCGCCATGAACTGCTCCTTGATTTTATCGAGCGTCTGGCCGGAGCAAAACGTCTGGCTGCTCCGTGGGTGCGCTTTGCAGTACGTTTCGGAAGCGTGACCGATGCCAGCGCCGCCAACCGCTGTACCTATGCGTTCGGTGCGCTTGGTGCCTGTGCGGACCTCGTCATCATCGGTGAGGGACGGGAACAGGATATCGCGTTCACCGCAGACTACGCAGCCAGCACCTTTGCATATCCCGGAAGCATGACCCGGTTCGGTCTGAGCGGTGTTGCCGCAGAGACCGCAGGAGAGGCCGTCTGTGCCGAGCGCATCATGACCGCCTACCGCCATAATGCGGCTCTGGTCTGCCTCGACAGCATCCGGGAGGATAACGGTATCACACGCGCGGCGGATGCTTATCTCCGTGCCCAGGCGCCCTTCTGCGTCTCCGAAAATGTCCGTGAGGGTCAGCCTCTTGCAATGAGCCTCGGCAAACTCTTTGAGACCGGAGACGGCCTCTATTATACCGACTATTATAAGCTGTATACGGATAACGGCGTCTCCTTCGGCCGCGTCACAGCAGTGGACGACCTGACCGCCTGCATCCTGCCCAACTCCATTGCCGCCAAGCGCCAGGCACAGGCAAAGAGCGCAAAGACCCCGTCGCTCTTTGCAAAAGTCTTCGGCAGCAGAGCAGGAGGAGAGAACGGCACCGCAGCCAAAGCCGCCATCGCCGCCGCAGCGCTCGTCATCGCCGTCGGCGCAGCCGCTTATCTTCTGCAGTCGGATGATGACTGACTTATCCTGATAAAAACCAGAAAACGCAAACAGGACCTGCCGTGAGGCAGGTCCTGTATTCTTTATTCAGTTCAGATGAAAAACCTTATTTGATCAGCCCGTTCACGATTTCCAGCGCTGCGGCGTTGTCCTCGCAGACCACATAGACCACGAGATTGCCGTCAGCAAGGATGACAGCGTCTTCCAGATACGGCACTTCGGAGGGCATATAGTCCTCGAAATCCGTCTGCTGGCGCTCGCAGTAGTTTTCCAGACGTTCCGCAACGGCTTTTGCGTCGTCGGCAGTCTTTGCTTCAAAAACAAAGATTTCCTGTGCGGTGGTAGCGCTGGTGACATAGCCGGTGCAGTCGTTCAGAATACCGGCAAGATCGGCAAACTTGTTCTTTGTGAAGTCCGCATTTTCTTCAAGAGGCGTGCCGAACTTGCAGCGGCTGTTGATCTCTGCAGCCAGCGCCCTCGGCTCGCGGATGACAACGGATGCGGTGACGGCAGTGGTATCTTTGGTACCGTCGGAGGTCTGGTTCGCGGGGGAGGGATTCTCGCCGCCGCAGGATGCAAGGAGTACAGCGGCCAGTAGGAGTGCCGCAAATGTCATGATCTTTTTCATAGTATACCGTCCTTTCCTGCCGTGAATAATGAACGGCAGATACTTTCAAAAAATCCGGAAATTCTGAAAATCCGGATAAGAAAAGCGAACCTCCGCGGAGAATCGCTTTTCAGTCTTATGTTTTTACTGTTCTGCGGTGTGGGTACGCAGATAATCAGCCCATCTGCGCAGGTACGGGGTGGAAAGATGAATACCGTCTGCCGGAACTGCGTCTGCGGGAATGATGCCGTCCTCACCGACCATGGCCTCACCGGGATTCAGAATGAAAACCTGCTTCTGGGTTGCCATGACCTCGATGGAGGCGTTGAAACGCACGATGCGTTCGTTTGAGAAATAATCCTGAGGATTGGTCGCGGTAGCCGCATAGACTGTCTCGTTCATGGGCAGAATCTTCTGCACATAGATTTCGGCGTCCGGACGGATGGCGAGGATCGTGTCGATCAGCGCGCTGTACTCGGAGATGAAGCCCTCGATGGACCAGCCCATTTCGTTGATGCCGAACAGAAGGAAGACCTTCTTATAGTCGTTGCAGACCGCCAGCGCATCCGCTGTGGTGAGATAAACGAGCTTTCCGGTTTCGGGATCCGTGACAGCCATATTGGCCTTTTCAAAGAACTGCCGTACGGAAAGACCGATGCTTGCGTAATACTTGGTATTCAGAAGACCGCTCTTTTCCAGACCCACGATCTGGGAGTTGCCGATGATCAGCGCGTCGGAGAAGAAGTCGTCGCCGACGGGATCGTGTGCCGGCAGAGGACCGCCGACCCGGCCTGTGGTCTTGTCTTGAATCGCTGCCGTCTGTCCTTCCACGGGCTGACCGTATAGGAAGACTTTGCCGTGCTCGTCAAAGGTGACGGCACTGCCTGTCCACCCTTCGGGACGCTTGGCACCGGGACGCTCTGCGGGGAGCTCTTCCGTGGGTTCTTCTGTCTCTTCAGCCGGAACATCCATGAGCGCTGCGACCTCCTCTTCGGAGAGGGGAAGCACTGCCGGGCTGAGGGCGGCGCGGAGACCGTGTGCCTGCGGGGTGAAGATTTCCTCCAGTACCATAGAAGAACCGTCCGGCGCAGGGGAGGCAGGAGCCTCGATTGCAAGCGCAATGCCGCCGGCAAGATTCAGTTTGGATACGGATAGAATGAGCAGACCTGCACCGCAGCCGATGATCGCGGTTTTGACAAGTCCGACCAATTTGCGCATGCCGGAGCTGCGCTGAGATATCGCGTCAAGTTTATTCATTTCAACAATATCCGATCGTTCTGAACAGGGTACGGAAAACGCCCCTCCCACCCGCCGGAGATCCGGCACGGAGAAGGCTTGTCACCGCAGGCTGCGGACGGCAATTCCCGCTTCAACCGAGATGGAATCATCTCAACGCGGAACAAAATCCCGGATGGGATATGCTCCGGTATCTCATCCCGTCCGCGGACAGGCGGGGTGAAACAGAACGAAAACAGCGAGCGCCGCAGAGACATCTTCTCCTGCCGTCTTGGGGAGAGACGCCGGTTCTGCGGATCATCGTTTTCGCAAAAATCATCGCGTTCAGAAAGGTTTCGATCGCATGTGTAACGGTTTACACGGTGTGTGTATCGTTTAACACAGGCTTTACACCCAAAAACCGGTAGAATTTCGTAAGAAATAAACGCCGGGAGTTTGCTATGCGGCAAATAATAGTTTGCATATCAAACAGTTATTTGCCCGATCTGAACTTTCTGCATACTATTATATCATACAAAATTCGGTAACGCAACAGAATTTCAGAAATTTTTTGACATTTTTTTAATTTTTTTCCGGATAAAATTCGACAGGCACCCCCGCGGTCTGACTTTGGCGCGGAAATGATGAACCTTGAATCCGGTTATGACGTATAACGATATACACACGGCCGGAAATTTCAAAGAGTCCGCCCGCAGGCTGCCGGAAAACAGACCTGCGAGCGGACACACCCTGAAAACAAAAAGGGTTCAGTCAAGATGAAACAGCCGTCTGAGCAGCGGTTTCAGCATGCGCGGCGATTTCCAGACAACTACTTTCATATACGGGTTCTCCCTTCGGCCATAAGATTCCGGCGCATCCCGGTCCGGAACAAAGCTCCGCCGGGGCACTGTACTGACAGTATATGAGAAACCGCAGGATCGTGTTCCCGTAAATCCCGGTTATCCTTCTGCCGCTGCAAGCATGTTGGCATCGGAGACAGCGGGCTCTCCGACGGCTGTGGCTGCTGCCCCTGTCATCGCAACCGCCGCAGCGGCAGGAACTGCAGCTGCCGGTGCATGAACCGGAGCTTCCTGCGGACGCCGTCTGCGTTCTCCAAGACCGAAACTGACAGAGATCGCCTCGTTGACCTTTGCCATGACAACCTCATCCAGGTGCCCCATTTTCTCTTTCAGTCTGCGTTTATCAATGGTGCGGATCTGCTCAAGCAGAATCACGGAATCCTTTGACAGTCCATACCGGTCCGCAAAAACGTCGATATGCGTCGGCAGCTTCGCTTTGGTCAGCTGGCTTGTGATCGCCGCCGCTATGACCGTCGGACTGTAACGGTTTCCGATGTCGTTCTGGATGATGAGCACCGGACGCAGGCCGCCCTGTTCGGAACCGACCACCGGGCTCAGATCCGCATAATAAATATCACCGCGTCTGATCTGCACGGAAATTCACACTCCTCATTTATCAACATTCCTGCCGGTGAGAAACGACATTCCGTTTCTCCCGCTCTGTATCCAGTATTGCCGTTTCTCACCGGCATCCATACGGCAAAGACAAAATTTCCAGAAAGCGGAAACGAAACCGATTCTTTGCCGCAGAGGGCGGAGACCGTTTTGACCCCCGATACCCATTGTATGAGCGGTGGGGCGGTCACGATACGGCGAAGAAATGCAAAACGGCGGAAAAGTTGTCCTCCCCCTGTCAGCGGCGGGACGGGGGACATATACTGCTGACAGGAGAATATAAGAACTTCTCCGAGCGGGTATTTGATAAAGTGAGGAATCAGATTTATGAATGAAACAAAAAACCAAAGGTCCGATCCACAGCCGGAGGCAGTACTCCGGTCGGAGGCCGTATCCCGGCCAAAGATCGCGCTTCTGGGCGGGGACCTGCGGCAGATCGCGGCGGCGAAAACGCTGGCGGAGGAGGGCTTTTCTGCAGTCCTCTTTGCGGCGGATACCTATGCGGGGGACTGGGGAGCGGTTGAGCGGACGGATGATCTGTCCCGGGCTGTGAAAAGTGCGGACCTTGTGGTCCTGCCCCTCCCTGTAACCCAGGACGATGAGCGCCTGCACTGTCCCCTGACACGGAAAACGGTCCTCTTGTCCGAGGTCTTTGACGCCATGGAACCGGGAACAAGAGCTGTCGGCGGAAAGCTCACTCCATGGGTAAAAGAGCTTGCGGAACAGCACCGTATCCGCCTGACCGATTATCTGGAGCGGGAAGAGTTAGCCATAGCAAACGCCGTCCCCACGGCGGAGGGCGCGCTCGCCATCGCCATGGCGGAGGTACCCTATACCATCCGCGGCGCAAAGTGCCTTGTCATCGGCTACGGACGGATCGGAAAGACCCTGTCCCAGCTCCTGCGGGCCGTGGGAGCTGAGGTCACGGTCGCAGCACGCAAATCATCCGACCTTGCGTGGATCACAGCCTCCGGCTGCAGAGCACTGCCGTTTGCAGAGCTTACCGGGGCGGATGATCCTCTTGACTTCGGCATTGTATTCAATACCGTTCCGGTGCCGGTGCTTGGGGCGGGAGTGATCCCGCGTCTGCCGGGGGATGTGCTGCTTCTGGATCTTGCCTCCGCCCCCGGCGGCATTGACAGGAACTATGCAGAGGAAAACGGCTGTCACGTGGTCTGGGCGCTCTCCCTGCCGGGGAAGACAGCACCCCTCACGGCGGGGAAGATCATCGGGGATACGGTCAAACAGATCCTACAGGAGGAGATCCTACGGGAGGAAATCCTCCCGGGGAAAAACGGGGATGGGAGGGAAACGCCATGATCGGATACGCATTCTGCGGCTCCTTCTGCACCCATGCCCGTTCCCTTGACGCGCTGAAACATCTTGTCGCAGCGGGGTATGAGGTCCAGCCCATCGTCAGCGAGCATGTCTATGAAACGGACACCCGCTTCGGAACGGCAAAAGAACTCACGGAAAAACTGGAAACGCTCTGCTCCCGTCCGGTTCTCCACACCATTGTGGAAACAGAACCGCTCGGTCCCCGTATGCCGCTGGAACTGCTCATCATCGCCCCCTGTACCGGGAACACCCTTGCCAAGCTCTCACGGGGGATCACCGATACCTCGGTCACGATGGCTGCCAAGGCCCAGCTCCGCGCCGACCGTCCGCTGCTCATCGGCCTTGCGACCAATGACGCCCTGTCCGGAAATCTCGAAAGCATTGCACGGCTGAATATGCACAGATGCATCCGCTTCGTACCCCTGGAAAAAGACGACCCGGAGAAAAAGCCCTACTCCCTCGTCTGCCGCTTTGAAGAAATCCCTTCCATGACAGAAGAGCTGGTCGGGAAACCGTAATGGAACCGATTTTTCCGAAAAAGGAAAAAAGCCTGCCGGGCTGTGCCCGGCAGGCTGGTAAAGAATATCTGCGTGATGAAATTGCTCAGTCCGTGCTGACCGCCTGTGCAAATTCCGCAATCAGGGCAACGGCCTTTTCCGCACCGAGCTTGGCGTTGTTGATGACAAGGTCATAACTGTCCGCCGCGCCCCAGCGCTTCTGGGAGTAGAAATTATAATACTTGGCGCGCTTCTTGTCCGCCTTTGTGATCATATCGACGGCCTGTTTTTCAGTGCACTTTTCTGCCTCCATGATGCGCGCACAACGGAACGGCATGTCCGCTCTGACGAAGATGTTGAGGACAGGCTGTCTGCAGTCCCGCAGAATAAAGTCCGCACAGCGTCCGACAAAGACACAGGGACCTTCTTCAGCTTTGGCGCGGATGATATCCGTCTGCGCGATGAACAGCTTGTCGTTGAGCGGCAGACCGTGCTGCGGCTGATAAGCGGTCCCGGGATAATTTCCCATGGTGACGGCATAGAGGAAGCTGCTGGTGGCTGTCTCATCCACGTGGGAGAAGATTTCCGGAGACATTCCGGCCTTCTGCGCCGCAAGGATGATCAGTTCCTTATCGTAGCAGGGAATATTCAGCGTATGGGCAAGCAGGCGTCCGATCTCGTGACCGCCGCTGCCGAACTGGCGTCCGATGGTGATGATGGTGTTCATGAGGAACTCCTTTCCGGGCGTTGGAAGATTGGAGAAGACGGAAATATTATTCGGGCTTGGCGATGATGATCTTGGTTCCGGTGTCCTTTGCCAGCTTCATGATTTCCGGCGGGAATTCACGGTTGGTGATGACGGCGTCGATATCGCCCATTCTGGCGAAGGTATAAGGCAGGCTCTTGTCGATCTTGGAGTTGTCCATCAGAAGGACGACCATGCGGGCCTTCTTGATGATCTGCTGCTTGAATTCACATTCGGAGTAGTTGCCGCAGGTGAAGCCTGTCTCCGAGGTCAGACCGGAGGGGGTGAGGAACGCGATATCAATGTTGATATCCTCCATATAGCGCATAGCCTGGGTACCGGAAACGGAAATGTTGTCACGGTTGATCATACCGCCGACGATGTTGACGATGGGCATATTCTTCTTGAGAAGCTCCATGGCGACATTGGGGCCGGAGGTGGTGATGGTCAGGCGTTCGTCCTCCAGAATGGAGACGAGCTTGAGAACCGTGGTGCCGGAATCGAGGAAGATGGAGCGGCCGGGCTCAATCATGGCTGCAGCCTGACGTGCGATGCACTCCTTGGCTGCGGAGTTGGCATGCAGACGGAGGTTGAAGGACTCTTCCATGGAAGTGGTGATGAACTTCATGGAGCGTGCGCCGCCTCTGACCTTGATGCACTCGCCCTGTTTCTCAAAATACTCAATATCGCGGCGAAGGGTCATGCTGGACAGCGCCGGGAAACGGTCGCCCAGTTCCTTCAAAGAAATAAACGGTTTTTCCGAAAGCATCTCGCGGATGATTTCACGTCTTGTATTGCTCATGATGAGGACCTTCCTTTGATTTCATTTTCAAACGAAATATTATTATCAACTTTATTATAACACGTTTTTCTTCATAAATCAATATGTTTTTATAACTTTTGTGAAAAAGTTACAGTGCCATAATCCAACATCACAGCTATGCGGGAAATCAAGCAGATACCGGGTGTAAAAAACGGAAAAAACACAGAAAAAAGTGTCTCTTATGACAGTTTTTTATATAACAAATTGATGATCGGATATGCAGGAAAATAAGGCCGGGCGGGAATGATGATCCATTCCGTCAGAGCTTCATCAGCTGTACGGCGGCCTCGGTATTGACGGTACTGTCGGAAGAACGGACGGTTCTGAACCAGTAAATGCCGTTTTCATCCGGCTCTTTTGTGCGGAAAACGGTGATGGTATCACCTAAAGGCGCTTCCCTGAGGAATGCGATGGCAAAGGCGGAAACGCGCATGCCCTCCATAGGGAGACGATCGCAGTACACATCGGGATAATGGGTGTTGTTCATGTGCATGTTCTTATCGGCGTCGCTGTAAAGGATTTCCTTTCTGCCGACTTCGATCAGCTCCGCGTCCTTGGGGATCCGGAATCGGAGCGGAATCGTCACCTGGGTCTGGTCGTCATCTGCGTAATCGACGCCGCTGTTTTCATAGCGGATGAGGCGTCTTGATTCCACGTCGAGCAGCGCCCACTGGGATGAGGCCTGTGCCGCGGTCTCTCCCTTTTCGTCGACGAGCCGGTAGCAGCGGTCGAAACTGGCGCCTCTGCTGGTGGAACAGGGCCACGAAACGGAATCGAGGTGTTCATACGCGGCGACGGTTCTGTGGATATCCACGGAAATGCGGCTTAAAATAAATGCTCTGCCCTGGGCTCTGAGCTCCGCCATGGTAGGACCGCGATGCTCCAGCTGGCGGTTGGCGGCCTCCTGCATGAGACGGAGGATTTCCGATGCGCGGCAGTTTCCGCCTGCGTCGGTCATGTGGACGTTGGTTTCAAAGGTTTCGGAGTATTTGGCTTCCATGATCGTCTTGTATCCTTTTATCAATTACAGAATGGGGATATCGTTACGGATTCAGAATACCGGAGTAGGCCTCGATATCGATCCGTCTGACTTCCCCCAGCGGCGCTTTGCTGGTGATATCCAGTCCCAAAAACCGGGAAGCGGCTGCAGCAAAGCCCTGGGTCTCATCGCTGACAAAGTACTGCACATCGCCTGTTCTGCCGGTGCCGGCCTCTGCGGGCTCTTCTGTGTCCAGCAGAGTTTTCAGCGCGTGTGCGACTTCCTCGCCGGTATCAATGAGCGCGACACCCGGCAGGACCTTGGATATGATGCCTTTCAGCAGCGGATAGTGGGTGCAGCCGAGGATGACGGTATCGGCTCCGCTTGCCTTGATATCGGCAAGATACCGTTCCGCCGTGAGCAGGGGAATGGGATCGTCGGGGTCGACAAAGCCGTTTTCCACCAGCGGCACGAACAGCGGGCATGCGCGGCTGATGAGGGAGACTTCCGGTTCGAGTTCCGCCAGCGCCCTGTCATACGCGCCGCTGGCGATGGAGGACTGGGTGGCAATGACACCGATTTTCCCGTTCTTCGTTGCCCGGACCGCAGCTTTTGCAGCGGGGTCGATGACGCCGATGATCGGCACGGAGAAGGCGCTCTGCAAAAGCGGCAGAGCATTGGCGGTCACGGTGCCGCAGGCGATGACGACGGCCTTGCAGTCCGCCTCGGAAAGGAGAAACCGCAGGTCCTGCACGGCATAATGGCAGATGGTCTCGTGGGAACGTGTTCCGTAAGGCACCCGGCCTGTATCGCCGAAATATATGAGGTCTTCCCCCGGCAGGATGCGCCGGATCTCCCGCAGGGCGGTCAGGCCCCCGAGACCGCTGTCGAAAATACCGACAGGACGGCGCACTGCGGATGTTTCGCGCGGGTTATGATTATCTGTCATCCGATGCCTCCGCAAACGCAATCAGCGCGTCGATGAGTTCTTTTGTATTCTTGCCCATATAGTTCCAGAGCTTGGGATACATGCTGATGGAAGTGAAGCCGGGGAGGGTATTGATCTCATTGAAGATGATGCTTTCATCCGCCCGGACGAAGAAATCCACGCGGGAAAGCCCCTGACAGCCGAGGGCGATATAAATGGTCTTTGCGTATGCGCGGACTTTTTCAAGGGTCGTTTCCGACACGCGGGCGGGGATATAGTCGGAAGACGTATCGGTGATGTACTTTGCATCGTAGTCATAGAAGTCCGCACCGGAGGCGATCTCACCGGGGATGGACGGGGTGGGATCGTCATTGCCCAGCACAGCACATTCGACCTCACGGCCGATGATACATTCCTCGACCAGCACTTTCTTATCGTACTTTGCGGCATTGATGAGGGCCTTTTCCAGCGCCGCTCTGTCCACGGCTTTGGAAACACCCACGGAGGAGCCTGCATTTGCGGGCTTGACAAACAGAGGATAGATGTCCACGGCTTCGGCCTTTTCTACGGCTTCCGCCAGCGTATCCGTGATTTCCTTTCTTGTCAGCACGGCGCACTTTGCCTGCGGGATGCCGTAGTTGTTGAGGATCAGCTTGGTGAAGGCTTTATCCATACCAACGGCAGAAGCGGCGCAGTGGGGGCCGACATAGGGGATGCCGGACATGGAAAGAAGGCCCTGAAGATTGCCGTCCTCCGCATAAGAGCCGTGAACGACGGGAATCACAACGTCTACCTTCACGGTTTCAAAGGAACCGGGCATGTTCTGCTTTTCCACGTAGAGGATGCCTTCCCCGGCGTTTGGTGAGAGCATGGCGCGGCGGATATGGGCGGCGTCGGTGAACCATGTGTTGGCACGGATCTCATCGGCGGGGCCGTCAAAGCGGTACCATGCGCCGTCTTTTGTGATGCCGAGCACGGTGACGTCGTATTTTTCGCGGTCGATGGCTTCCAGCACGGTGCAGACGCTGCGCAGGGAGACCTCATATTCGGTGGACTTGCCGCCGAAGATACATAAAACTGATTTTTTCATATTTATGACCATGGCTTTCGCTGTGCGAAAGCCTCCTTTCTTCGGAATCGGGGCTGACGAGCGTAAGTGGGACAGCCCGTATCCCTTTCGGAAATTGCGGCCCGTGAAAAGAAGGCCGTATATAGTATGCCGGAGCTTTCACCGTTATTCATCCGCGGAAGCCGCCTGCCAGACGGACGAAATAAACGGTGAAGACGAGGATCAGCAAACAGACGGAGAGAATCGCTTCCCCACGCTGATAGCGGCGGGAGGACGAAAACGGAAAGCAACCGGGAAATGTCATGCGGAGCAGAAGAAATGCAAAGACGGGCAGCAGCACCCACAAAGGATGCGCCGCAAACGCTCCGGAAAAGTCCCCGTGCAGAACGGCGGTCACAGCCCGCGTCATGCCGCAGCCGGGACAGGGATAACCCGTCACAAGCCGGAACACGCACAGCCGCCCGCCGAAGAGCCATACAAGAGCTCCCGCAAGGATGCAGAGCAGAAGAGCGATCACTGTCTGCACGGTCATGGCATCTCACCCATGCGGTACAGGATGGCGACACGGTCAAGGTCTGCGTAGTCCCGGCGGATCTCACAGGTGAAACCGTGCTCCGCGGCAAGTGCGCGCAGCGCATCTCCCTGATCGTAGCCGATCTCAAATAAGAAGCAGCCGCCGGGGGCAAGGATTTCTTTGTAATGCGCAAGGATCGCACGGTAGAAGATCAGCCCGTCCTCACCGCCGTCGAGGGCCGTGATCGGTTCGCATTTTACCTGTGCATCCAGAGTTTTGCAGACGGGTGCCGGAATATAGGGTGGATTGGATGTGATGACAGCGGGACGCGTCCCGGCAGCGGGACGTTTCCCGGCAGCGGGAAGCTCGCCTTTCAGCACATCACACCGGACGGGGAAAAATCTGTTTTCAAGACCAAGATTCTTTCCGTTCCGCTCTGCCAGCGCAAGGGGGATATCATAAAGTTCCGCGCCGTAAGCTGCGGGAACATCGGGGCGATTCAGAAGCACCGCACAGGGGACACAGCCGGAACCGGTACAGAGGTCCCAGAGCACACAGCCCTCCGGCAAGCGGGAAATGGCTTCCTCCACGAGGATTTCCGTATCGGAGCGGGGAATGAGGCAGCCGGGGGCGATCTCATAATCACAACCGAAAAACGGTGTGCGTCCGAGAATATAGGCAAGGGGCTCTCCCGTTCTGCGCCGCTCCGCGTCGGAGAGAGTTTTCTGCACGGTTTCCTCCGGCACTTCATCACTGCTGCGCAGGAGCATTGCCGCGCGGTCCAGTCCCGAGCGGATGCGCAGAATCTCATCAGCCTCATAAGCGGGGTCGGTATGAAGCTCCGGAAAAGTGTCATTAACAGACGAAAGCACCGCACGGAGTGTGCGGCGCAGGGTCATGAAGTTCATGATTCGGATACGGGTTCTGCGGGGGAATCCACGGTCTC
>JAKSPR010000110.1 GCA_024404655.1 Clostridia bacterium
GACCAGAACCGAACCGTCGGGGCGGTTCGGATCCTGAATGCCCGCACGGGAACGCAGGATCGCATCGCACTCGCCGCGCACGCCGTCATCCTGCCCGATCACCCTGCGGTGCAGAATGTCGTCGAGGTGTAAGAGCTTCGACCGCTCGCTTTCCATCAGCTTGGTCACGGGAATACCGGTCCAGCGGGCAACGATTTTTGCAATTTCCTCTTCGGTCACATTGTCCCGGAGCAGCGTATCGGCCTTCGGAGCATTTTCGTCACTTGCCTCAGCCTCCGCAAGCTGTCTCTGAAGCTCGGGGAGCTTGCCGTATTTCAGCTCTGCCGCACGGTTGAGATCATATTCATTCTGTGCCTTTTCGATGGCGGCATTGGTCGCTTCGATCTCCTCACGGATCTTCTGGGCACGGCCGATGGACTGACGCTCGTTTTCCAGTCTTGCTTTCATGGCCTTGAACGCGTCTCTCTGCCCGGCAAGTTCTTCCTGTGTCTTTGCAAGGCGTTCCATGGAGAGCTTGTCGGTCTCCTTTTTCAGCGCTGCTTCCTCAATTTCCAGCTGCATGATCTTTCTGGAAATTTCATCCATTTCAATGGGCATGGAGTTCATTTCCGTCTTGATACGCGCACAGGCCTCGTCCACCAGGTCGATGGCCTTATCCGGCAGGAAACGGTCGGAGATATACCGGTTGGAAAGCGTCGCCGCCGCGATCAGCGCACCGTCGTGGATCTTGACGCCGTGATAGACTTCATAACGCTCTTTCAGACCGCGCAGGATGGTGATGGTGTCCTCCACCGAAGGCTCCGGCACAAGAACAGGCTGGAAACGACGTTCCAGCGCTGCGTCTTTCTCGATATACTGGCGGTACTCGTTCAGCGTCGTTGCACCGATACAGTGCAGCTCGCCTCTTGCCAGCATGGGCTTGAGGAGATTGCCCGCATCCATGGCGCCGTCGGATTTACCCGCGCCGACAATGGTATGCAGCTCATCAATGAACAGAATGATTTTGCCGTCGGAGGCCTTGATCTCGTTGAGCACGGCTTTCAGACGTTCCTCAAACTCACCGCGGAACTTCGCACCGGCGATCAGAGCACCCATATCAAGGGAGAAGAGCATCCGGTCTTTCAGATTGTCCGGGACGTCGCCTCTGACCATACGCTGGGCAAGACCCTCGGCAATAGCGGTTTTACCGACGCCGGGTTCACCGATCAGACAGGGGTTATTCTTGGTTTTTCTCGACAGGATCTGGATAACGGAACGGATTTCGTCGTCACGTCCGATGACGGGATCCAGTTTCTGTTCTCTTGCCAGCTTCACAAGGTCCTGACCGTACTTTTTGAGGACGTCATAGGTCCCCTCGGGGTTATCCGTTGTCACCCGCTGATTGCCGCGGACGGACTGCAGCGCCGCAAGCACCTGTGCCTGCTCCACATGAGCATCCCGGAAGAGCCTGGAAAGTGTACTGTCGGCCTTTGCGATCAGGCCGAGGAGAATATGCTCCACGGATACATAATCGTCCTTCATTTTACCTGCCAGCGTTTCCGCCTCTGTCAGCGCTTGTTCCACATCGCGGGAGATATAGATTTTATCTGCCGGAACACCGCCCGAAACTTTAGGCAGCTTTCCGATGGCAGCGGAGAGTGCCGAAAGCAGACCGGGAACGTCCGCCCCTGCTTTGCGCAGAAGCTGCTGGGCCAATCCCTCCGCATCGGCAAGGAGTGCTGCGCACAGATGGATCTGTTCCATCTGCTGATTGCTGTTATTGATCGTCAGGCTCTGTGCGTTCTGCACGGCCTCAATGGATTTCTGTGTAAATTTCTGGAGATTCATAGTATAAGGTTCACCCTTTCTTTGCTGTACTGTTATCGAAAAATCATCAGAGGATCACGGATGTCCGGGCAAGATATGCACTGTAGGCTGCCCGCGCTTCCTCCGCTGCCGTGTTCAGATCGTCAAGCTGATAGAAGAACGCTTTCAGCGCCCGGTCAAAAGTTTCAACGTAGGTACCGAGCAGCTCGCCCAGCTCCTCGCTCGTCATCGTTACGGATGTTCCGTTCCTCGTGTGGGGAGCCAGCTTTCTTGTATATTTGCCGTCCTCCGCGCTGCATTCCGCGCCGCCGATCATTTCATGCTCAATGGCCGCCCACAGCCGGTAGAACTGGGTCATATAGAGGATCAGCGCGTTGTTCTGGGTCCGCAGGGAGACACGGAGCTCACCCATGGCATCACCCGGGGTCCTGTAGAGCTCTACAGCGTACCGGACAGTCGGGTTATACTTGTATGCCAGAGCTGAACGAAGCGTCATCAGCGTCTCAGAGGGCTGCAGGAGCAGCTGTATGGCGTCATGCTGGGAGAACACGGATTCCATCCGGCGGAAGGTATCCTGCATCCGCTTTTCCGGCGTGACGTAGGAAACATATTCTGCAAGGATCTGATTGATCATATTGGAGCGGTTGGTATTTCTGCGGTAGGCAAGACGGTCGATCTCCGCTACCACATCATCGGACAAAACCAGAGAGTATACGGTTTTGCTCATCGTGCTCACTTCCTTTCCCTTTGTCTGACATGAGTATAGCACGGTTTTGTTTTCTTGTCAACGGCTTTATATAAATCTTAACGCAAGTTTCATATTTTGAAAACAATTTTAACGATTTTAGCACAGAGTTTGCGGTTTTCCGGATTGTTCATATTCCTCCCCTTGTTTTTTGAGGATAAATGTGGTATCATAGTATTATATTCGGATAACAAAACAATACCATGAAAGGAAGGCATGATTCAAAATGACCCCAAGTATCTGCTTAATGAACGATTCTTTTCCGCCGCTGATCGACGGTGTCGCAACGACCGTCAATCAGTATGCACATAATATCGTGAAAAATTACGGTCAGGCGGTCGTCGCCACCCCCGATTACCCCGGTGCCGTGGATGATTATCCGTTCCCCGTTGTCCGCTATCCCAGCATCGCAACGGAGAAACTGGTGGGCTATCGTACCGGTCTGCCTTTTTCTGCTGCATCCCTGCGGGAGCTCTCATCTTACCCGATCTCCGTCATCCACAGTCATTGCCCCTTCATTTCCACCTATCTTGCACGTACATTGCGCCAGACAGTCCATGCACCGGTCATCTTTACTTATCATACAAAGTTTGATTACGATATCGCCCGCGCCGTCCACTCCGGTCAGATTCAGTCTGCCGCCATCAAGCTGATGGTGGACAACGTCTCTGCCTGCGATGAGGTCTGGGTCGTCAGCCGCGGTGCCGGAGAAAACCTCCGCAGCCTCGGTTATGAGGGCGAATACCGCTTAATGGAAAACGGCGTCGATTTCCCCCGGGGCAAGGTCGAACCGGAGATCATGGATTCCCTCCGCGCATCCTTCCTCGAGCAATATCACGAGGACCTCTGCGACGGTAAGCCCACGTTCCTCTTTGTGGGCCGTATGATGTGGTACAAAGGTCTGCGCCTGATCCTCGACGCACTTGCAAAAATCAAGTCCCCCGACCTGCCCTTCCGCATGATCTTCATCGGCGACGGCGGAGACATTGAGGAAGTCCGTGCCTACTCCGAAAAGCTGAATCTCTCCGACCGCTGCATCTTCACCGGAGCCATCCGCGACCGGACGCTGCTGCGGGCCTATTACAGCCTCTGCACCCTGTTCCTGTTCCCGTCCTCCTATGATACCAACGGTCTTGTGGTGCGTGAAGCAGCCGCCTGTGCCCTGCCCAGCATGCTCATCCGCGGCAGCTGTGCAGCAGAGGGCATTACCGATGAGCGCAACGGCTTCCTGGTGGACGAAAACGCTGATTCCATCGCCGCATTTCTGGAACGCATCGCAAAAACGCCGGAAATCTGCAAAGCCGTCGGCGATCACGCCATGAACGAAGTTTACCTCTCCTGGGAAGATGCCGTCAAGCGCGCCTGCGCCCGCTATGACATCGTCAGAGAACGCTATCTCTCCGGAGAGCACAAGACGCCGGAACCCCTCTCCGATGAGATCTTCATCCGCATTTCGGAACTTCTCGGCACCGTCAACCGCGTCCATAAGTCCGGCGAAGATTTACGCACAAAGACCGAAGAAGTCCTCCGCCGCAGCATTGAGAAGACCGAGGACAACAACGCCAAGATCAAAGAATATCTGCAGAACACCGCGGAACAGCTGCTCTCCGAGGCCGAGGCATTCGGTCGCGACAGCACCCGTGAGGCCAAGGCCATTGCCGCCCGCTATCAGATGATGGCAGAAACCCTCATCCGCCGCAGCGGTGAACGTCTGGAACTCCACGCAAAGAACCTTAAGGACCGCGGCGATGAGCTGCGGGCCTTCATCCGCAGCCGACGCAAATAAATCCCCGGAGGTATCCTGTGAATAAGGAATTACTGCTTGCCCATTTCGCCCGTTATCCCCTGATGCAGCCCACAGACGCTGTCAAACTGCTCTATCAGAACACCTTCGGCGGCGGTCATCTGATAAGGGACCCCGAAAAAGCTCTTGCTTATCTGGAAGAAGAACGCGCCCGTACCCCGGAAACCCCTGCCGTCCCCCTGTATGAGGATATCGGCGGCGGTCTTGTCCGCCTGAATCTCGCCGCTCCGGACTGCAGGGATCTTCCCTCCGATCTGCTCTTAAAAATGTTCTCCGCCTCTGCCGCCCATGTGCTTGCTGAGAACAGAACCCAAACCGATCTGGAGGACGCTTTTGCCCTCCTATACACAGTCACAGCAGAAGGCAAAGCACCGTTTACCCTCGCAGCGCTGGACGAGTATCTTGATGCCTACCGCGCCGCAGGTTATCCCATGGTCAGCCACAGCGAGAACTACCGAAATGCCTATTGCCCCGCCTACCGCATCATACAAATGGAGTATCTTACGATTCTGCCGGCAGCAAAAGCCATTTCCCGGCTACTCATGCGACGTTCCGCAGCCCCTGTTGTCATCGCCATCGACGGTCCCGCGGCCTCCGGCAAGACCACCGCAGCGGCAGCGCTTGCCGATCTTTTTTTTTTTTTTTTGTTTCACATGGCCGACTATTTTCTGCCCTTTGACATGCGCACGGAAGAACGTCTTGCAGCCCCTGGCGGAAACGTCCACTATGAACGCTTCAAAAAAGAAATTCTGGATGGTATCGCATCCGCCGCTGACCCAAGAGGGTCCGGTTTGGTCGTATACCGCCCCTTTGACTGCTCCGACGGTACATTGAAAGCCCCTGTTTCCGTACCGTACAAGCGTTTGAACATCATCGAAGGCTCCTATGCCCATCATCCGCATTTCGGTGACTGCTATGATCTCCGGGTATTTCTGACAATCTCGCCGGAGGAACAGCGCGCCCGCATCCTTGCCCGTAACGGAGAAGAAATGCTCACCCGCTTCGTGGAACGCTGGATTCCCATGGAGGAGCAATATTTTGCCGCTTTTGACGTGGAATCCCACGCTGATATCATTTTATAAATACAAAATTTTACCGCCGACAAGAGAATTCCCTCTTATCGGCGGATCGTTTTTTGTCTTTAAGACTTATTCTGCTGTCATGGTCATCAGCGCTTCATAGAATTCCGGATATTGTCTTGCCACCCGGATCAGTTTCCCGTCCTGATCCAGAAAACAGTGCGTCGATGTGGCCTCTGCCACTGTATCACCGTCTTTGTTTTTCATCACATACTGGAGTATCAGCCGGACCCCTTTGAATTCCTGAACGCGGATGTCGATCAGAACTTCATCCGAAAACGTGGTACTTTTACTGTATCTGCAGCTGATATCCACAACGGGCGATGCAATACCCATGCGCTCCAGTTTGGCAAAATCCCATCCGATCCGGCTGAGGAAATCCACGCGGGCTTCCTCCATCCAGCGGATATAATTGGAGTGATGCGCAATTCCCATTTTATCCGTCTCATAATACTGAACGATGTGTCTGTATGAATTCATATCTGACTCTCCGAAAAAGAATGTTTGATCAAACTTAATACTGCTCCGCCAGCATGACGAGCAGTCCCATGGCGGTTTCAAGAATATCGTCGGGATATTCAAATTCCGGCGTGTGCAGAGCGGGATAATCCTCCCCGTCACCGATACCAAAGAATGCGCCTTTGCACTCTTTGAGATACCAGCCGAAATCCTCCGACCAGCGCAGCGGCTCGGACAGCATTTCATGGGCTATGCCGTTTTCATCCATCAGCTGCTCCGCACGGAGTTCCGTCTCCTCATCGTTTACCGTGTCCGGAAAAACGTCGATGAACTCCACCGTCGTTCTGATATCTTTATCCCGTCCGGCATAGTCCGTAATGCCCGCAATCAGCCGTTCCAGATCTTCTTCATAATGCGCCCGCACGGTCAGGCAAAGCTCGCCCTGCCCCGCAGAAACCCCGAAGGCATGGGAACCGACCTGCACAGCGACCACCGTTGCCAGCACCATTCCGCGGTTCGCGGGATCCTTGATCAGCGTCGGCAATGCACCGATCAGATCGGAAATCAGAAATGCCGGATTGTGCCCGGTCTCCGGATAGGCTGCATGGCACTGCAGACCTTCAAATTTTATAATCATCCCCCGGGAGGCACAGGCAAAAACGTCCCGCCGTGTGAGCACCTTTCCTTTGGGATGTCCGGGAATGGAATGATAACCGAATACCGCGGAAACATGCTCCCGCGCAAGCGCACTGCGGCAGAGCTTTGCCCCGGCACCGATTTCTTCACCGGGCTGGAACAGAAACACAACATTCCGCCCGATCTTTTTTCCGTCCAGCACCATGGCACATCCCGCCGCCGTTG
Source organism: Clostridia bacterium (assembly GCA_024404655.1). Lineage (GTDB taxonomy): Bacteria > Bacillota > Clostridia > Oscillospirales > CAG-272 > RGIG3925. The sequence continues at coordinate 6,755 of JAKSPR010000110.1, forward strand.
CAGCATGTCCGTCATGACCGCAGCCGTGGAAGGCTCCGTCGGCTCCGGGAATCGCGTCCACATCTCCCCGGATGGCGACCGTTGGCAGATCGTCCCCTTCTCTGTGCACGGCATAGAACCAGCCGTCCTCCTCGTGGATCTCACAGTGGGTGTGACTCTACAGAAACGTCTTCAGTGCTTCGTTCGTCTTTTCTTCTTTCAGTGAGAGCTCCGGCATCGCGTGCAGTTCTGCACGCAGCGCTTTGACCGCCGGAAGTGCTTCTTTTATCTCCATCTTTGCTGTCCTTTCGTCCGGGTCACTGACCTGTTTTGGATGGTATACGCCATTTTGTATAATTATACCATATTTCGTTGGTTTTTGCAAGTATCCAAACAAAACAGTGTGCCGGAATTTTGTCGGTTTTCCTGCTTTTTTTCAAGAAAAAACGCAAAAAAAGTTGACCTTTTCCGAAAAATATGATATACTGTATATAGCATTTTTGAAACAACATTTTCCATGAAAGCAGGAATCGTTATGAGTATGGAATCCGCAGGCGCAGAATTCAGCGCTTATGCAGAAAACGAGACACGGCACAACTCCGAAAACGTGCTCTCCATCTTGTCAGGCGTACACCGTGTCGCTTTGCCGTCACTGTCAGTACGTCGTTTTTCCTGCACCCAGTTGTCCAGCGTCCCGGAAATCGCGCCGGAACTGATGGCGGAACATGAGCTTCTGTTCATCCTCGATGGAGAACTCACCTGCATCATCGGCGGAGAAAGCTATACCGCCACGGCAGGAGACGCCCTCTATGTTGCCCCCGGCGAGCTCCGCTGCCGCCCGGACAGCAAACGTCCCGCCGCATTCATGACCATCTGCTTCTGGGATGACCGTACCGCTGCTTCCAGTGCGCCGACGGAGTTTTCCTTCCCCCATCTGATTCACTACGGCAGCGATGCCGATGTCTGCAATACCGTGGAATATCTCCGCCGTATCTGTGAGCATGAGACCCCCGATCAGCGCAAAAAATGTCTCGCCGCGCTCCAGCTCCTTCTGGTCCAGCTCGATGATTTTCTCCTGCGCTACAGTCAGAATGAATATGTCACCGCCATGAAACGGTATCTGCTCGACCACTACCGCGAGGGCGTGCAGCTTGCGGACCTTGCCGATCATGTCGGTCTGCATCCCGTCTACTGCGCAAAGATTTTCAAACTGGCCGAGGGCATCACTGTCGGCGCTTTCATCAATCAGCTCCGCATCACCCGCGCCGCCGCCCAGCTTGAATGTGCCGTTGAGACCTCCGACGTCGCCGAAGACCTCGGCCTCTCCGAGTTCTATTTCAGCCGCTGGTTCCGCCAGATGACAGGCATCTCCCCCACCGAATACCGCGATACCCTCCGCGCCGGCTACCACCGCGGATAATCAGATAATATCAAACCGGACCCGAAAACGGGTCCGGTTTTTTATGGTCATGTCACGATGATCCGTCGATAATAGTCATTTTATTGATAAGTCTCAATACTCTCCAATAGCCAGAATCCATTCTGCTTTGTCCATCAATACAGCGGCAAACCTCCGGTGATCTGATCAGCGACCTCGGATGGAAGCGGTTCGATGGCAAGACAGGTCAGCGTCGGCTCTCCGTGAAATTCGGTCATACCGGCGTCAGTGATAAGGGCTGTCAAAACGTGCATATCCCGAGCCTTTTCAGCAATCGAAAGAAGTTCTTCCTCAGAATCGACGTAGACGCAGATCTTCGCCGAACCTTCCGTCAGCCATTCGGTCAGCGGTGATGTCTTCTTTACACGTTCCGACAGCGTGATGCCGTCGTCACAAAGCTCAATTTCACCGAGAAGCCCCTCCTTTTTCAAATCCTCTTGCACCACCTCAACGCCCACACGCCCCGCCTGTGCCTCAACATTCCCCATTCTCACATTCCATCATCTCCTTTCCACGATAATCAACTCAT
>JAKSPR010000111.1 GCA_024404655.1 Clostridia bacterium
CATCAATAGCCACAAATGTTCCAAAGTTGTCGCTTGTTTCATAAACAGTTCCGCACTCATTGCATTTGCAGGTAACCTTAACATCTTTTGCGCATGCGTCCGTATCGCCAAAAATCACTTCACCGCAAATGAAAGGCTCACCGGCGGGAGACTTTGCCATGGCGCGGGTGTCATTCAGTTCGCGCTCTGCATCCTCAAGCGGAATCATCGCGTCAAGCTGATGTTCAACCTCGGCCTGTGCAGTATGCCAGTCGCCGTGGATCTTTGCGGGATCGGCATGAACAGCACCGTAGTATTCTACCCATTCCCAGGCAGTCTTCGGCGGCATGGGGATGCACTCATACTGGGAGTGAGCAAGACCGCACTGAATCTCACAATAACGTCCGTCCTGATACTTGCCGCAACCGTCATCACCGGAGAGGAACTCCTGCCACTTGGCACCGCCCTGACCCTGACCCCAGACAAAGAGCTTTCTGCCCTTGAGGCGGGATGTGGAAGTCTGGACAAGGCCGTAACCCTCGGCGTTGATGTGGCTGGTATAATGACGGTGATCGTCGTAGGTCTTGAAGAAATAGTCCACGGCGATGGGGTTATTGGTGGGATAGGAGATATCCGTGTTATTATAGTTCGGAACGGGAACACGGGAAATGAGGCCGCCCACCGGGGTAAACGCATAATCCGCAGGAACGACACAGCGGGCATTTTTATCGGAGGGAACAGCGATGTTGGACCACCAGTACATGTCAACGGCATCATAGTTCTCGTTGACGACACGCATGCGGCAGTGTAGAAGTCTGGAGTCCTCAGGCAGATAGAAATCCATCTGCTGGGTTACTCCGCGGATACGCTCGTAATTATACATACGGAGCACCGGGCAGCCGATACCGGACTTTTCTGCCGGGATGATAACTGTGAACATGGGGGAGCAGGTGTGAGGATGGTGTCCCGTATAGGCGCCGCAGTTCCACTCAACGCCGCCGGAAGCCCAGGCATTGCGGAGCGCAAGGTATGCCGGACGGTAAACATGGTTGGAGAATAATAATTCTTTTCCTGCGTCTTTATCAAAGAGAGACCAAAGCTTGCCGCCTGCATTCGGCGCAAAAGAAGCGCGGAGGTGTTCATTTTCAAGTACAACACCCTCGATGCCGTCCTCGGTCAGTTCTCTGTTATAGCAGTCCTGGCTGCGGTAGGGGAATGTGGTGCGGACACCTTTATAATTGAGGAACAGACCGTCGTCTTCCTCCGTGGCAAAATCTCCGGCTTCGTCGGGCATCCACATATCATAGAGCAGAGGGAGGGTGCTCTCTCCGTTCATCTTCACGGCTTTGACAGGCAGTTTTTCTCTTGTGATGGTTGTCATGGCAGAATTGATCCTTTCTGTATGGTGACCTGCTCCGGTTTCCGGCTGTGCAGGTTCATTTTTCATGATAAGTATAGCACAGAGATTCCGAAATGTCAATGATTCTGTCAGTACCCGGAAAATGTCTTGATGAAAAATAAGGCGGGAAAGAAAAACGGATATACGGCATGCGGTGAACAGGCGGACATTGCCTTTCCGACAGTACAGCGATCAAAATGATCTGCGTTTTCTATGATTTTGCTCAGACGGAAACTGATATATTTAAACTGTAAAAGTTTTGATTTTGCCTTGCTTTTTCAGAGAAGATGTGCTATAATTATTATATAATGGTCGTATTTTGGAACTGACTGAGAAAGACGGAAAGGGTTATTCGATATATGGACATTCGCAACGACGAAACAGAAATTGACCTGTTGGAACTTGCCAAAGCGCTGTGGCAGAAAGCATGGATTATTGCCATTGCCTCTGTTGCATGTGCGCTTTTGACGCTGCTTTATTCTGCATTTATGATTACGCCGAAATATCAGGCAAAAACGCTTCTGTATGTCAATAATGCTGCGCAGAGCACCAGCGGCAACATTACCAGCTCGGATATCAATGCATCCAAAAGCCTTGTTTCTACTTACGGTGTTATTCTGACGAGCGAAACCACCATGGACGCTGTGGCAGAGAAAACCGGTCTGCCTTATTCGACTGGTGAGTTGAAAAAAATGGTTGCCACCGCCTCCGTCAACACAACGGAAGTTCTGCAGGTTACTGTCACCTGCAGTTCCCCTGAGCATGCAGAGCGGATCGCCAATGCGATTGTTGAAATTCTGCCGGGACGGATTACAGAAATTCTGGAAGGCAGTTCCGTGCGTGTGGTCGAATATGCAAAAGTTCCGAAGAATAGAGTTTCTCCCAATATCTCAAAGAATACCATGCTTGGCTTCCTTGCAGGTTTTGTCCTGAGCTGTGCAGTCATCTGCGTGATCTATCTGCTGGATGACACGATTCACAACGAAGAATACCTTTCCAAATATTCTGACATTCCTGTCCTTGCTGCAATTCCCGATTTCCATCAGAAGAAAGCGAAGAAATACGGGTATTACAAATACGGCGATTACGACAGCTACGGCAAGTAAACACAGCGAGATACGAAAGGAACGGTCATTCACATGGATAAGAATACGCTCAATCATAAGCCGGAGACGGCAGAAAACGCTGCGCCTGCTGCCAATACAGCTCCCTCTGCATCCGCAGAAGAGAATCAGTTCGGCGCGAATCTGAATTTCGCTGTCCGCGAGGCTTACAAGCGTCTCAGAACCAATGTTATTTACAGCCTTCCCAAAAAGGAAGACAATTCCGGTCTCATCATCGGTGTAACCAGTGCGTTGAAGGGTGAGGGCAAAAGTTCGACTTCCCTGAATCTTGCCTATACTCTGGCAGAAGCCGGCAGTCAGGTGGCTGTTGTGGAAGCGGACCTCCGTCTGCCCGGTATTTCCTCTCAACTGAAAATCAAGCCGGTTCCGGGTTTGAGTGATTATCTCGTCTCTCCCGGATCTCAGACGATTTCCATCCGCCGTGCACCCATCAACAATAATCTTTTCGTCGTTCCCGCAGGTACTTTGCCGCCCAACCCCTCGGAGCTTCTCGGCTCTCAGCAGATGAGCGCGCTGCTCCGTGCGCTTGCTGGAAAATTTGATTATGTCATCGTTGACCTTCCTCCCATCGGTGCGGTGACGGACGCGCTGATCATTGCAAAGCAGACAGACGGTATGCTTTTGGTTGTCCGTCAGAACTACGCTCACAAGCGTGCGCTGAACGAAGCTATTCAGCAGCTGAACATTGCGAAGGCTAAAATTCTCGGTTTTGTCATGAACGATGTCGGCTCCGGAAGCAAGCATTACGGCAAGAAAAAATACGGCTATTATCAGGAATACAGCAAATAAGTTCTATGAATCGCCGCCGGTCAACAGCGGCGATTTGTTTTGATACATCAAGCGGATTTTTGAGAGAAGGAGTGCGTCCGGACAGAGCTTTATGTCCCGGGACAGGAGAACAAGATGGCAAGTCCATATCATTTTGTCGATTTTCATTCGCATATCCTGCCGGGAATTGATGACGGCAGCAAATCCGTGGAAGAAAGCCTTGCAATGCTTGATCTTGAACGGGAACAGGGCGTCTGTGTTGTCGCAGTGACACCGCATTTCTATGCGATGTCCGACACACCGGAGCATTTTCTGCGGAAGCGTGCAGAAGCGCTTGGACTTCTTCGGGCTCACATGACATCCCGGATTCCGGCGATCATCCCCGGCGCAGAGGTCTATTATTTTGAAGGAATCGACCAGATGGCAGAGCTGAATCAGCTCAAACTGTTCAAAACCAACTACCTCCTCCTTGAAATGCCGGACGGGAAATGGACGCCGCGGCGGGTGAAGGATATCCTGGCTCTGCAGCGCCGGGGTATGAAGGTCACGATGGCGCCCATTGAGCGGTCTGCCGACGATCAGGATCCGGAAGTGCTCAGTCTGCTCCGTCAGCACGGTGTTCTGTTTCAGGTCAATGCGTCCTTCTTTACCGGACGGAAAACCCAGAAAAAGGCGTTCAGGATGTTGTCGCAGCGGGAAATCGCAGCCATCGGAACGGACACGCACAATCTGACCTCCCGTGCACCGAATTTCGCGGAGGCGGTCGATGCGATCCGCGGACAGTTCGGGGAAGATGCAGTGATCGCTCTGGAAGCAGCCGGAAAACGGATGATTCTGGGAAAATGATTCTCGGAAAATAAACAGAAAATTTTTTTATACCGCAGATAACCGTCTGCGGTATTTTTTTGCCCTCTGATTGTGAACAAGAAGACACAGACAGTTCAAAACAGATTCAAAAATGCGGTGTTTTCTTTTTCCAAAAACTTGAAAGAAAACGAATGAACCGTATGCAGAGCTGTGGTATAATGCCGTACAAGGAGCCAGCCGCATTGGGAAAAAACAATGTTTATCAAACGAAAGGAGAGAACCGGATTATGAAAGAAATCTGGAGAGGAATGCAGTTATTGTTTGCTTTGATCGGTGCATGGATCGGACGGTTTATCGGAGGACTTGACGGGCGTCTCTATGCCCTGATCGTGCTTGTCTGTGTGGATTATGTGACGGGCGTACTGTCACCGGTGATCCGGCATGAGCTGTCCAGCTCAGCCGGGTTCCGCGGACTGCTCAAAAAGATGGCGGTCTTTATTCTGGTGGGACTTGCAAACGTGGTGGATATGAGCGTTTTTGCCTCCCCCGGTGTGCTGCGCATGACGGTGATTTTTTACTATATCTCCAATGAAGGTATTTCCATTCTCGAAAACTATGCAGAGATGGGAATGCCGGTACCCGATAAACTGCGCGAGGTTCTGGCACAGATCAGAGAACATGGCATCGGAGCTGACGATCACAGCAAAACAGAATAAGTGAAATAAACGAGGCACAGATCGCAGGATCTGTGCCTCGGATGTTACAGCGCCTTTCTTTTTAGAAAATTTCGGGTTCTTCGCTTGTCCAGTGCTCCCAGTATTCGGTGCCTCGCCACAGACCGTCAAGGAGTGCACGGTGGGTAGTTTCCAGATTGCACCACTCGTCGATACGGGAGAGGTTGTATGCCCGCCAGTCGGAGAAGAACTGGTTGATCTCCTCGGGATCGTAAATGTTCTGCAGCATAGCCTTACGCTTCAGACGGATCCAGCGGATGGAGAGACGGTTCTTTTCCACACGCCACAGGCGGAGCGGATCACCGGCAACGGCTGCTACCGCACGGTCAAAGAGTGCGTCATATTTGTCCAGCATATCCTCGTGGAGAAATCTGTGGAGTGGCTGATCGTTGAAGCCGACGTGGATGTTTTCTTTTTCGACAGTATCACAGAGCAGATCGAGATACTCCATCAGCGGTTCTGCTGCAGCACCATAGAAATACTCCATGAATTCGCGCTTGTGTGCTTCAATATCGCAGTAGGGATCCCAGAGAAGCTTGGAAATCATATAAAGACGAAGTTCGTTGAAGTCGACATTGCCGCGGGAGGCACCGCAGGCCTGTTCAAAAATACCCTTGACGTTGTTCTTTACCATGGACTGGACATTGGGCTGGAGTACACGCCAGTTTGGATGCGGAGTTGGGTAATGAGAGAAGCAGGTGGTATAGTCCCAGATATACATCCGATTGCAGATCTTGCCCCAGTTGCGCAGATCGGTGATGAAGTTGGTTACGGTACCATCGGGATGCTTGACACAGCGGCTTTCATCATCACAGGTCTCAAAGGGATGGGAGAAGCAGGATTCAATGGAACAGAGACGGACGCAGACATTTTTCCGGGCGCGGACGGTTTTCGGAACGGGTCTTGTATACTGATAAGCAAGGGTATCGAAAATCACATCCGGGAACTCCGGTTCAAGACGTTCTGCAATGGCGTTGACAAAGTTCAGGAGAGTACCGGAAGGAGACCCCTCTTTTTCGTCCATGGCACGGCAGGCGTCACACTGGCAGTTACCCATCCAGTCGTTTTGGGAAATGGAGATGAGACGGGCATCGGGACGCTGTTTCAGCGCTTCGCGGACGGAATTTATGCAGATTTCAAGCACTTCCGGATTGGTCAGACACAGCTGAGTACGTCCGCCGCCGGTGGTTACGCGCTTGCCGTCCACAAGGGAGAAATATTCGGGATGGGTCTCACCGTAAACGGAGGTAGGGACCATGCGTTCAAAGGTGTGGACGAACCATGCATAGGGCATATAACCGCCCATGTGAGCGGGAATACGGTGGGAAGCACCGTTGAAGCGGCACTTGACAGAGAAGCGGGCGTTTTGGGTAACATCAGCATAATTGTGCTCACGATATTCCACCATGGGGATTTTCTTTTCATGCAGACAGGGAATTTCAAGCTCCGGTTTCGTGGGGATTTTTTCGCAGTTGTGGGTAAAGAAACGACAGCCGAGAGTTTCCAGAAACTCATAAGCACCGTAGATGACGCCGCGGACACCGCCGGTGATGACAATGCGGTCTCCTTCGGTGTCGATGGTAAAACCATCGGTGCCGAGATCGTTTCTGACCTCGGTCAGACGAATGCCGGGTTTGCTTCCGTCATCGGCTTCGATAGCGAAGCTGGCAGCGGTCATACGGTCGAGATAATAGCGCAGCTCCTTGGCAGCATACAGAGCAGGAGAATTTCTGTCGCCGACCACGGTGGTATCGAGGAGAATGGCTCCGAGCGTTTTTCTTTCTTTGGCAAGCAGCATAAGAATACGTTCCTTTCTCATTCTGTTGTGGATTTTGGGGGATATCCTTTTCCCTCATTATACAACAGAACACGGAAAAAGGCAACCCTATTTTTGAAAATTCACTCAGAGAAAGACGAGGCTGAAAAGATACAATGCGCTGCTGAACTTTTTTCCGGTAAACCGCAGTACCGTTATTTCTGCAGTTCTTTTCTTTTATTCCGACGGACGCGGTTGATGTGGCGCTCAAAATCCCCGGAGTTCAGAAGTTCCGCAAGTACGTACTGTTCAAACAGCGGAACCGTACAGGAATAGAAACCGAGGCGGGCATCAAAGGTTTCAGTCAGGGTGCGCGGCAACACCATGTAGCCGACACGGAGAGAGGGCGCAACGGTTTTGCTGAATGTATTCAGATAGATTACCCGGTCAGATTTGCACATGGAGAAAACCGTCTCTTCGTTTTTCTTTGAGACTGTCAGTTCGGAATCATAATTGTCTTCGATGATGTAGCCGCTCCGTTCCTCGGCCCAGCGGATATACTCCATGCGTTTGGAGACATCGGCTGTGGCGCCGCTGGGAAAACTGTGGAAAGGCGTGGTATGCAGTACGGAAGCGAAAGAACCGGATAGTTCTTCTGCCGGGATGCCGCCAGAGGTCAGACGGAGTGTTTCCGGTTCCAGTCCGCAGGCGCGGTAAACACGGGGGATCTTTTCGTAACAGGGGGTTTCCACGGCAAAACGGCGGCCTGTAAACAGTTGGGCAATGAGGGAATAAAGGTATTCCGCACCGGCACCGATGATGATCCGTTCCGGTTCGGCATGGATGCCCTGGGAGCGGGCGAGATACGCTGAAATGGCGGAGCAGAGCACGGGAGAACCATGGTTCGGTGCTTTGACAAGGATCTGTTCGCCATAATCCGCCATGACGCGGCGCATGGTCCTGGTTATGACCGAGAACGGGAAAGTACCTGAGGACAGATGGGGAGCCGTATGCAGGGAGATGGGCTGTACCGGGGTATGAACAGGTCCATGCCCCTGAAAATCCGGGTCGCGGTAGGTGACAAAATATCCGCTGCGTTCTCTTGGTTCGATATAGCCCTCTTCGGCAAGCAGGGCATAGGCGTGTTCCGCCGTGATAACGCTGACGCCGGCTTTGTCACAGATTGTGCGCTTGGAGGGCAGTTTGGAGCCGAAGGGATAAACTCCGTCAGAAATGTCTGTGCGCAGAGTTTCATAAAGATGAAGATAAGCGGGTTTATCCGTTTTTCCTGTTTTTGTGTTTCTCATCTGGTTATATAAAAAACCTCCGAATTGAACATTGCGCTATAATCAAATATAGTATACAATATAACCACAATCTTTGTCAAGCGCTTTTTGTTTCCGCATCTGTGTTTTTTCCATACCATGCGCACCATTGACAGGATCGGAAACCGAATCATGAAGGAGGCTCATATTATGAGCAAAACTAAACAGCTTGCCGTGACCGCGATGTTTGCGGCGTTCATCACAGTCCTGACCGGATTTTTTTTCAAGATTCCCACTCCCGGCGGCGGGTATATCCATCTGGGCGACAGTCTGATTTATCTGGCGTCCTGTGTATTACCGCTTCCTTTTGCCATGGCAGCGGCTGCCATCGGCGCGGGACTCGCCGATCTTCTCGGCGGATATGCGGCTTATGTACTGCCGACCATGATCGTCAAAAGTCTTTTGTGCCTGCCTTTTACAAGACATCATGAAAAATTCCTCTGCATGCGCAATGTGATCGCTATGGCTGTCTGTGCTGTTATTACGCCTGTCGGTTATGCTCTGGCTGAGATGATCATGTATCAGAGCGTGGCAGCTGGTCTGGAAGGTATTCCCGGCAATATTGTGCAGGGTATCGGCAGTGCTGTCCTCTTTACAGTCATTGCTTTCATTTTTGATAAGAGCGGCGTCAAGCATAAGGTTTTCCACTGATGTCCGCAGAATTTCCTTTGTATTTTTTCGGGTAAAGCTGAAAAAATATTCATGGGTATCTTGACAATTACACGCAGCCATGATATAATATTCTAAAGAAAAGCGATGACGAAGAATGGATTGTTTCATGGGGC
>JAKSPR010000112.1 GCA_024404655.1 Clostridia bacterium
CAAGTGGGTCAGAGACAACACCGTCTGCGATGCGTTCAACCTCGGCACCGGTACCGGCTATTCCGTGCTTGATCTGATCAAGGCACTGGAGAAAGCTTCCGGCAAGACTCTGCCCATCACCTACACGCCCAGACGTGCTGGAGACATTGCCGCATGCTATGCGGATCCCACCAAAGCAAGAGAGTTTCTGCACTGGGAAGCACAGCTGGGTGTTGACAAGATGTGCGCCGATGCGTGGAATTTTGCCATCCGTCACCAGTAATTTTCTGAAAACGGGTTTATTATGATAAGAACGCGGGGGTATGTTCATAGGTTGGGCATATCCCCGTAGTTGAATTTGTGGCTCTTATCGCTGAAAGCCAAATCTCATCTTGGGGAGGAAGCAGGGAACCATCTCAAACGCCGAAGTTTCCCTGCCTCCTCCCGATAAGTATGGTTGGTATTCAGGTTTGGATATCCCCCTTCTCCACCCTCCTTGGCTGGGGACGGCAGCAGCCGGAAGTTCTGGAAAAAATTTCGATTCGCCGGAGGCGAATCGTGGGATTATTTTGAGGGATTCGGTACGTTTACCGAAGTTCCCGATTTGCCGAAGGGAATCGGGGAATGTTTTGAAAATATTGTGTTTGGTTCTGTCTGAAAAAGATAGGAAGGAGGAACTATGCAGGATCGGAAGATTTCCATGGGGAAAATGAAGCCCTATTTGCTCTTTATTCTGGAAACGGTGGTACCGTTTGTTTTACTGGGTTTCAAGATGTGGGCGCTGAACACGAACATGCTGCATCTGGAAGGATACCGACCGGCGATCACAGCGTGTTCGTTTGTGATCGTGGGGCTTTTCTGTCTGCTCATACGGCTGTTATTCCGGCGGTCCCATGTACCGGCGTTCATGACGCTGTACTGTGTGATCAGTATACTCATGTTCCTTGATTCCATTTACTGTGGATATACAAACAAGCTGCCGGAGTTCAAAATGCTGCAGTATACGGGGCTTCTGCACGACGTCTCGGATGCCATTATCGAAAATATCACCTTCACCCGTATCCTCTACGCCATTGACGTACCTGTCTGGATTGCCTATTTCCTCAATTTCCGCAGCCGGATTTTCCCCAAAGCAGAGCGCAGAGAGAAGCGGCTTGCGCCGAAAAAGGTGACGAATGCCACGCTCAGTGCCGTGACGGTGATCGCCGCGGGTATCTGCATCGGGTTCTGTATGGCAACCCCCTTTGTCCCCTCCTATTTTAAGAGCGAGATCATCTCCTACCACACGCTGGACGGGGTGAATCTTCTGCTGAACACCGTTTTTCCGAACCGCGGACCGGGCGGTAATTTCGGTATCGGCGAGCCGGGGACGCCTGTGGATGCGGAGATCTCTCCCTACTGGGGTCTGGCTGCCGGACGCAATGTCATCACCATTCAGGTGGAGGCTTTGCAGAACTTCGTCCTCGGTGCCTATTACAACGGACAGGAGCTGACGCCGAACCTCAACAAAATGCTCCTTAACGACACCATTTACTTTGACCATTATTATTATCAGATCGGCGGCGGCAACACGGCGGATGCGGAATTTGCGGTGAACAATTCCCTTTACGCGCCGGAGACGGAAGCTGCGTACTCCGCCTATCCCTTCAACGATTATTATTCTATGGCGACGCTGCTCAAAGACAACGGTTACAAGTCTGCGACAGCCTTCCACGGCTTCAAAGCGGATTTCTGGAGCCGGAACATCGCTTATCCGGGACAGGGCTACGACGCGTACTTATCCGGGGATGATTATTTTGCCAATCCCACGGAGACAACGGGGCTGGGCATCACGGACGGGGAGTTCTTCCGCAAGTCCGTGGAATACATGAAAACGCAGAAAACGCCGTTTTATGCGTTCCTCATCACGCTGTCCTCCCATTATTCCTTTGACATGAAGCCGCAGTTCATTTCTCTAGAAGTCGCGCCGGAGGATGAAGGCACGCTGTTTGCCAATTACATGCGCAGCATCCACTATGTGGATCAGGCCTTCGGGATGCTCCTTGACGAGCTGAAAGCGGCGGGGCTTTATGAGAATTCCGTCATTACGATCTACGGCGACCACTTTGCCCTGCCCGTCTACAATGCAGACTGCAAGCGGCTGGTGACGGCGCTGACCGGGCGGAACTACACCTATGCGCAGCACTTCAACGTGCCGCTGATCATCCACATTCCGGGCTCCGGGGTGACGGAGACCTGTTCCAACATCGGCGGTCACATTGACGTGATGCCGACGCTGCTCCATCTGCTGGGACTTGAAAACCGGAAAGGCGTGATGCTGGGGTACAACATTCTCACGACACCGGACGGTGCGGTCTTTGAGCAGACCCATCTTGCCCGCGGGTCCTTCTTCTGGGGCAACACGATGTACATGTTCCCGTTCAGCGGCATCGCCATGAACGCCGAAGCCTACGCCCTGGACACCGGCGAAAAGCTGAACGCCGGAGATTTCGTCGCTAAAGCCGATGAAGGCCGCCGGGCGTATGAACTGGGAATGTATATTCTCGAAAATGATCTTGCGCTGAAAGAAAGGTTTGAGGCGGCGCAGAATAAATAATGAGTTCAAAAACAATCGCAGGTGACACGAAAATCACCTGCGATTTCTTTATATACAAATTGTTTTTACCCATTCGCCACGGCGCCGATGAAGGCCTTCATGCGGTCGGTGGCGCCCTCGCCGAAGACGTATTCGGGGGTGCCGTCGCCGGCAATCTGACCCTTCTCCATGAAGAGGATGCGGTCGGAGACGTCTCTTGCGAAGCTCATTTCGTGGGTGACGATGATCATGGTGGTATGCTGCTCGGCCAGGGAGCTGATGACCTTGAGGACCTCTCCGGTCAGCTCGGGGTCGAGGGCGGAGGTAGGTTCATCGAAGCAGAGGATCTTCGGCTGCATGGCGAGGGCTCTTGCGATGGCAACGCGCTGCTGCTGGCCGCCGGAAAGCTGGCAGGGATAGCTGCCTGTCTTCTCCGAAAGGCCGACGCGGGACAGGAGGTCATAAGCCCGTTCCTCGATCTCGCTGATGATCTGCTTTTTATTTGCCTTATAGTCCCCGCGCTCCTTTGCGTGGAGCTTGCTTGCGAGGGTGACATTTTCAAGGACGGTATACTGGGGGAAGAGGTTGAACTGCTGGAACACCATACCGAACTGGAGCTGATTGAAGCGCTGTTCCTCCTTGGTCAGCTTCATGCCGCCCACGGGGTCGAACACGCGCTTGCCTGCGACGGTGATGATGCCGCTGTCTGCGTGCTCCAGCTGGGTGAGACAGCGGAGTGTGGTGGTCTTGCCGGAGCCGGAAGAACCGATGATGGACAGCACCTCGCCCTCCTCCATGGAGAAGCTGATGCCGCGCAGAACCTCATTTTTGCCGTAGCTCTTGTGGAGGTTTTCTACTTGCAGAATTGCCATATCTATTTTCCTCCCTTTAAGCCTTGAAATAGGACAGCTTCTTTTCCAGTCTTCCGAACAGGAAGGTGAGAAGCGCGCTGAAAATCAGATAAAATGCGCCGGTATAGAACATCGGCCAGATGAGACCGTGCATCTTTGCGTAGCTCTGGGCCGTCCAGATAATCTCATAAACGGCGATGACGCGGGCGAGGGACGTATCCTTGACCAGTGTGATGATCTCATTTCCCATGGGGGGCACAATGCGCTTGATGACCTGCAGGAGCACCACGTGGAAGAAGGTCTGGGACTTTGTCATGCCGAGGACCTGTCCGGCCTCATACTGTCCCTGGGGAATGGATTCGATGCCGCCGCGGTAAATTTCGGAGAAATAGCAGGCGTAGTTGATGGCAAAGGCAATGAGCACTGCCGTAAGACGCGGCAGCAGGCCGATGCCGATGAGGCCCGGTCCGTAATAAATGACGATGAGCTGCAGCATCAGCGGAGTACCGCGGATGATCCAGACGAACACCTTGCAAAGAGAAGAAATGGGGCAGATCCGTTTGCCGCGGACGGTGAATCCGAGGCGGTTCATGGTACCGAAACAGATAATCAGTCCCAGCGGGAGTGCGAACAGAAGCGTCAGTGCAAACAGCTCCAGCGTCATGCCGAAGCCTTTCAGAAGATCAAGGGTTACTGACCAGAACATAAGGGATACCGTTCCTTTCGTTGAATGCCGGATAAGAGAAAACCGGGCTGCCGCAGGTTATGCCTGCCGCAGCCGCGGTGTGGGATGCGATTGGTCTTTTTCCTGTCGGATCAGCCTACGAGGGTCAGGCCGTACTTGTCAGCCAGAGCCTTGAGGGTACCGTCAGCGATGATCTTCTTCATGTATGCGTTGAACTCGGGGCAGAGGTCAGAACCCTTGCGGAATGCAACACCGTATTCTTCGTTGGAGAGCTCGCATGCAACCTTGAGGTCTGCATAAGAGGTGCCTTCGCCGGTCATGGCTGCGGCCATGGTAGCGTCGATGACGCAAGCGTCAGCGGAGCCGGAAGCAACTTCCATGAGTGCATCGGTCTGTGCGTTGACTGCGGTGTAATTTGCGATATCTTCGATGACTGCAGCCTCACCTGCGGAGCCTGCTTCTGCTGCGAAGGACAGGTCCTTCATGGAATCGAAGTCTGCATAGTTTGCAGCCTTATCAGCCTTCATGACAACAACCTGCTGGTTCTTGACATAAGGATCGGAAACGGAGCTGGATGCGAGGATCTCTTCGGTGATGGTCATACCGTTCCAGATGCAGTCGATTGCGCCGGACTGGAGCTCGAACAGCTTGTTGTCCCAGTCGATGACGATGAATTCGCAGTCAACGCCGAGGTTTGCGGCGAACATTCTTGCGAACTCAGCATCGAAACCGGTCCAGTTGCCGTTTTCGTCCTGATAGTCCATAGGAGCGTACTCAGTGATACCGACGACGATCTTCTTTGCGCCCTTGACCTTGTCGATGTCCTTGACATCGGACTTGTCACCGCAGGAAATGAGGGAGAGAGATGCGACGACCATCAGAACAGCCATCACACCTGCAAGGATTTTCTTTGCCATTTTCATGATATGTTTTTTCCTTTCGTTTGCCGCCTCTGCGGCTTATTTGGAGTATGGGGATATTATACCATATCTCCACTGTTTTTTCAAGCGCTTTAGTCATGTAAAGCGGCAAATCACGGGGAAATTTTAGGAGAAATTTGTCGTCAACTTTTGTATAGTTCAGACAATTATATGTTAAACATATATTACATGTCGGCTTCATTCCTTGACAGGGAGAGAATATTCCGGTATAATGGACACAAACGTGAAACAAAGAAAGGAATGATCCTATCATGAAACTTGCCGAAGCACTCCAGATGCGTGCGGATCTGACCTCCCGTATCTCTTCTCTGCGGATGCGTCTTGGCAGCAATGCTCTGGTTCAGGAAGGGGAGCAGCCCTCGGAAGATCCCTATTCCCTGCTCACCGAGCTTGACGCCTGCATCTCACAGTTAGAAGAGCTGATCACCCGCATCAACATGACGAACTGTCAGACGCTCTCCGACGGCGAAACACTGACAGCGCTTCTCGCACGCCGGGACGTGATCAAAATGAAAGTCTCCGCCTATCGTGATCTCGTCAACGAAAGCAGTCAGTCTGCGCGCCGTGCGACGCGGTCTGAAATCAAGATCCTGCCCACGGTCAAAGTCTCTGCGCTGCAGAAAACGATTGACGAATTATCAAAAGAGCTGCGTTTGCTTGACAACCGGATCCAGCAGTGCAACTGGACCGTGGATTTACTGTAATTTCTTTTTGGTTTTCCCCGGTTATGCGAATGTAAACCCCCGGAGCACAGGAGCAGGGGGGAAATTCTGCGTCCTGTAACTGATATGCAAGAGCCGCTGGGCAGGCACAGGCCGGAATGATCCGGTTTTACAGAATTGCCCGTTATCCGGTATTCCTGTATTGTCACCTTTTATTTTTACTACCCTTACATTGGCCGGGGAGGGTGGGGTTGGGGAAGCCCGTCTTGGATTCTTCCGAATCTGAGACGGGCCTTTTTGTTTATGGGGAAATCGCGGTTCTTAATCAGGGTCTGACCTGATCTGCGATTTCTTTTGCGGTCTTTGTCAGGGCTGTGATCTTGTCATACTCGCCGTTTGCAAGGAAGCTGTCCTTGACCATGAAGGAGCCGCCGCAGGCAAGGATCGCCGGGCAGGAGAGGTAATCACCCAGATTGTCCGGGGTAATGCCGCCGGTGGGGATGAACTTCATCATGCGGTAAGGCGCGGAGAGTGCCTTGATGGTCTTCACGCCGCCGAAGGCTTCTGCGGGGAAGAACTTGACGACGTCAAGACCGAGGCTCATGGCGAGTTCGATCTCGGTGGGGGTGACGACGCCGGGGGTGACGGGAATGTCGTTATCAACGCAGTAGCGCACGACCTCCGGATTCAGACCGGGGCTGATGATGAACTGTGCTCCGGCATTCACAGCGGCCTTGACCTGTTCCACAGAGAGAACGGTTCCGGCGCCGACCAGCATGTCGGGGAACTCTTTTCTTGCGATGGCGATGGCTTCAGCCGCGCAGGCAGTGCGGAAAGTGATCTCCGCAGCGGGCAAGCCGCCTTCGATCAGTGCTCTGCACAGCGGAACGGTGTGGGCGGGATTGTCGATTTTGATGACGGGCAGAACCTTGAGCTCTGCGATCTTTTCAAGAACTGCGTTCATTTGATATCTATCTCCTTTGTTTTTATGCGAAAATAACCTGATAGCCGTCAGAAGACGGGATCAGACGTGCGGCATAAAGGGCTTTCATGGCAGAAACCAGATAGTCCGTATCCTTTGCGCCCGCGGTTTCATAGGATGAGTGCATCGCCAGCTGTGCCATGCCGATATCCACGGTATTTAAGGACACCTGCGTGCCGGAAATATTGCCAAGCGTGGAACCTCCGCCCATATCGGAGCGGTTGAAGAAGTGCTGGGTTGGAACCTCTGCGTGGGTGCAGATCGTCTCAAAGACTGCTGCGGAAACGGCGTCGGTGGTATAGTGCTGTGCGGCGTTATGCTTAATGACGATACCCTTGTTCATCTCGGGGCGGTGGGTCGGGTCGGCAAGCTCCGGATGGTTCGGATGGACGGCGTGTGCGTTATCTGCGGAGACCATGAAGCTGCCTGCGACGGCGGAGAGATAGTCTGCTTCGGATCCGCCCAGCGCCAGATTCACCCGGCGGAGGATATCGGAGAGGAATGTGGAAGCTGCGCCCTGTTTGGTCTGGCTGCCGACTTCTTCATTATCAAAGACGGCGCAGACGGGCATGGCGTTATCCATGGATTCCCCTTCGCAGAAAGCGGCTGCAGAGGAATATGCGCACTGCAGGTCATCCAGCTTCGGGGAGGAAATAAATTCGTTATGCGCGCCCCAGACGGTACCGGGCATACGGTTATAGAGGAACAGATCGGAGGAAAGGATATCCTCTTTCTTCACGCCTGCCGCCTCTGCGACGACGGAGAAGAAGGTGTCCTTTGCCGCCATATCGCCGTACAGGGGAACCAGGTCGACGGCTGGATTGGGGTCTGCAATGCGGGTCATGTGCGGGGCGACATTGGGAATCATCACAAGGTCGCGGTCCACATTGACAAGCACGGAACGGATCATGCCGCCCTCACCCTTGCAGAGCAGCCGTCCGGCAACGGACAGGGGTCTGTCAAACCAGGTGGAGGGGATCATGCCGCCGTAGCGCTCGGTGTTCAGACGGATATACATGCCTGCGCCCTGCATCTCGGCTGCGTCCTTGATCTTATAAGTAGGGGAATCGGAGTGGCTTGCGGCGATCATGAAACCTTTCAGCTTCTCCTTTGGGGTACGGAATGCGATGATGGAGGAGCCGTTTCTGCGGACGAAGTAGCCCTTGCCCGGCTCCAGCGGTTCAAAATCGGTTTCGGTCAGCTCCCGGCAGCCGGCATCGGCAAACATCTTTGCGAGATTATCGCAGGCGTGGAAGCAGGTGGGGGAGGCTGCGATGAAATCAAGCAGTGCTTTTGTCTGATCCATGGTCAGTTCATCCTTTCATCAGATATGATTGCCCTTTTCCTCCAGCAGACGGCGCTTGACGTCGTACAGCTTCTGGGAAAGGTCAACGTAGTATTTATGGGGGTTCTCAAAGCGCTTGACTTCGTCCCACAGGTGATCGACCTGATCGCGGCAGTAGGCGCGGATCTCCTGCACGGAGGGGGATTCATAGACGCATTTGCCGCCGATGAAAATCGGGACCAGCAGTTCGCGGACGAAATAGTTTGTGAGGCGCTTGCGTTTCCAGGTATTCTCGGGGTCAAAGATTTCCAGCGGCTGGCTCTCGTCGATGGGATCCTCATCAAAGATGCACATCATATCGGCAACAGCCTCTTTGGAATCCTTATCATAGATACGGAAGACGCGCTTGAAGTGGGGATTGGTGATCTTTCCGGCGTTTTCGGAAATCTTGATCTTGGGGATCATATTGCCGTCCTTATCTTCCTTTGCCACCAGCTTATAGACGCCGCCGAAAACGGGGTCGCTCTTTGCAGTGATCAGGCGCTCGCCCACGCCGAAGGAGTCAATCTGTGCGCCCTGGCGGATGATATCGCGGATGATATATTCATCGAGAGAGTTGGAAACGACGATCTTACATTCCGGCCAGCCTGCTTCGTCCAGCATCTTGCGTGCCTTCTTGGTGAGGTACGTCAGGTCACCGGAGTCGAGACGGATG
>JAKSPR010000113.1 GCA_024404655.1 Clostridia bacterium
GGGTGGTGTGGGGGTTAATCTGAATAACATTTATCACATAATCTGGTGGGGGAGAGGCAGGGAAACTTCGGCGTTTGAGATGGTTCCCTGCCTCTCCCTTGCGATTTTACATCATGTTTATGATGAAACTTTTTTCATGTTTCGCTTCCATAACGCAAAACAGCCGCCCCCGTAACCGGGGGCGGCTGCACAATTCATTCCAAAGAATTACTTGTGAGTATACATGAAGTACTTGTAGCCAAGAGGATTGGAATAGAAGCCCTTGACATTGCTGTCGATCATGTAAAGGTCGGTGTAGAAGTACAGCGGAACGATACAGCCGGTGGACATCAGCATATCTTCTGCAATGTGCATCAGCTGATAACGGACAGTATTGTCGGTGCAGGACTTGATGGTGGAGATCAGAACATCGTAGGTCTCAGCCCAGGTGCCGCCCTTGACATTGATGGAATAACCGAGGGAGGTCAGATCGAGATTGTACATAGCCAGATCCTTGTGAGCACCTTTGCCGTACTGAACGTCATTGTTGCCGGAGGAAGTGGTCCACATGTCGAGGAAGCAGATCGGGTCGTTGTAGTCAGCAACCCAACCGTTGCGGGCGATGGAGAAGTTGCCATCCTTACGAGTGTTAAGGAACGTTGCCCATTCCTGGTTCTCCAGCTGGACGTTGATACCGACAGCTGCCATAGCGGACTGCAGGTACTCACCGATTGCCTTGTGGCCTTCGGAGGTGTTGTAGAGGTAGGTCAGAGACGGGAAGTCAGTGAACTTCTGGGTAGCTTCATCAAAGGTGTAGTACTTCTTCAGAACTTCAACAGCCTTTGCGTAGTTGGATTCCACAGCCTTGGTGGAAACGTCATAGTAACCGTCGAAATCCTTGTTGCCGCCGGCAGTCTTGTAGAACTGGGTGCCGTCGGGGTTGGTCATACCCATGGCAACGAAGGAGGAAGCGGGAACCTGACCACCCTGTGCGATTGCTTCGCAGATGTAGTTGCGGTCATAGAGCAGACCGACTGCTTCGCGGATTTCTGCTCTTGCAGCTTCTGCTTCAGCACCGGTCAGCGTGCAGGATGCGGGGAGAATATCTTCGTTGACGTTCCAGCAGACATAGTAGGTACCGATCTGACCTGCAACGACGAATTCATTCTTGTACTGAGACTTGAGGGATGCGATTTCGTTGGTGGGAACATCGTCGATGAGCTGCCAGTCACCGTTCTTGAAGTTGGTGAGCATGTTGTTTGCATCATCGGAGAGGTAGAACTTGATTTCAGGCATCGTGATGGATGCTGCATCGTGGTAGTTCTCGTTCTTGGTTGCGGTGATGAGGGAGTTGTGATCCCATGCGGAGATGGTGTACGGACCGTTGCAGACATAGGTAGCTGCTTCGGTTGCCCAGCTTTCGTTTGCAACAACGTCAGCACGTACCGGGAAGTAGGTCGGGAATGCGAGAAGCTCGTTCCAGTATGCGACCGTGTTTGCAAGGGTGACAACGAGGGTCTTGTCGTCGGTTGCCTTGACATTCAGGGTGTTGTCGGCTTCTTCATTGTAGCCGTCAACGACCTCGAACATGTAGCCGTAGTCAGCACCGGTGGAAGCGGAAGCAGCGCGGTTCCATGCGAATGCGAAATCGCCTGCAGTAAGGGGCTGACCGTCGGACCATTTCAGGCCGTCTTTCAGGGTGTAGGTGTAGGTGACGGTGCCGTCAGCGTTGACAACACCTTCGGGGAGAGAAACTGCGCAGTCGGGAACGATCTCAAGATCGCCCTTTGCGTTCTGGGACCACTTTGCGAGACCGGAGAAGAAGTGGCAGAGGAGGGTTGCACCGTCAACTGCAGAGTTGAGGGCGGGGTCGATGGTATCGGGCTCGGAAGCCAGACACACAGCGAGGGAGCTGCCGGTGAAGTTGCTCTTGCTGGCACTGCCGCAGGAGACAAGGCCGAGGAGCATGACAGCAGCTAACAGAAATGCGAGGAGCTTTTTCATGTTTTGTGTTCCTTTCATAGATTTGATTTGGAATATTTATCAAGCAATGCGCATCGCTTCCGTCCGCGCATTGATGAGCGGAATTAAAAGGGGCCTTTTGTTGTTCAGCCGATCTCTTTGACGCGGTGGCAGGCCACGAAATGACCTTTTTCCACTTCTTCAAAGGGCGGCATGGAGGCCGCACACTGCTCTGTCGCATAGGGACAGCGGGTGCGGAAAGGACAGCCGGAGGGAGCGTTCAGAGGGCTGGGGATATCGCCCGACAGGACAATACGCTTGTTGGCCCGCGCAATTTTAGGATCCGGCACGGGAACCGCAGAGAGCAGAGACCGGGAATAGGGATGCAGCGGATGATCGTAGATTTCCCCGGCGTCCGCCAGCTCTACCATCTTGCCGAGATACATGACGGCGATGCGGTCACTGATGTGCCGCACGACCAGAAGGTCATGGGCGATGAACAGATAGGTCAGACCCAGCTTGTCCTGGAGCTCGTCCAGCATGTTGATGACCTGCGCCTGAATGGAAACGTCAAGGGCGGAGACAGGCTCGTCACAGACGATGAATTCCGGATTGACTGCCAGCGCACGGGCAATGCCGATACGCTGTCTCTGACCGCCGGAGAACTCATGAGCGTAGCGGGAAGCATGCTCACTGTTCAGACCGACATGACCCATCAGTTCCAGAATCCGCTCCATACGGGCAGCCTTATCGGGGTACATCTTATGAATGTCAAGAGGCTCACCGATGATATCGGAAACCGTCATACGGGGGTTCAGCGAGGAATATGGGTCCTGGAAGACCATCGTTGCCTTCTTGCGGAATTCTTTGATATCCGCTTTGGTTTCCAGCGGCTTGCCATCGTAGATGATCTTGCCGCCGGTGGGCTTATAAAGGTGAAGCAGAGTTCTTCCTACCGTTGTCTTGCCGCAGCCGGATTCACCGACCAGGCCCAGCGTTTCACCGCGTTTGATGGTAAAGGAGACGTCATCCACGGCTTTCAGGGGCTTGGTGCGGAAGCCGCCGACGTTGACATTGAAGTACTCTTTCAGATGCTGTACTTCCACAAGGGGCGTATTTTTCTTCTCATCCATGATCCGTTACGCTCCTTTCGTCTCGTCTGTTTTGCTTTCGGCGGGTGCTTCTGCCGCCGTGAAATCGTCTGCTTCAAAGGACAGGATGCCGTCTTCACCGATCCTGATGGCGCCGCTGTCCAGCGCTTCCCTGGTGTTCATCCAGCAGGCAGTCTGATGACAGTCGTTGATCTCAATTCGGACCGGCTTCTCCCGGATGCAGATGCGCATTGCGCCGTCGCAGCGGGGAGCGAAGGGACAGCCCTTCGGCATATTCAGAAGGTCGATGGGCGTACCCGTGATGGGCTGCAGTCTGGTTCCCGCCGTATTCGCCGTGGGAATGGAACGCAGAAGACCTTTCGTGTATTCGTGCTTGGGATTATAGAAGATCTCGTCCGCCGTACCCTGCTCACAGATGGAGCCTGCATACATGACGATGACTTCGTCGCACATCTGGGCAACGACGCCGAGGTCGTGGGTGATCATGATGATCGCCATACCCAATTCTTCCTGTAAAGAACGCATCAGATCAAGGATCTGTGCCTGAATGGTAACGTCCAGTGCCGTGGTGGGCTCATCCGCGATGAGGATATCCGGCTCGCAGGCAAGGGCCATAGCGATCATGACACGCTGCCGCATACCGCCGGAGAACTCAAAGGGGTACTGCTTCATGCGGCGTTCCGGTTCGTTGACGTTGACCAGACGCAGCATTTCAACGGCTCTGTCCCACGCTTCCTTTTTGTTCCGTCCCGTATGAAGGGTGATCGCTTCCATCAGCTGATGACCGATGGTATAGGTGGGATTGAGGGAGGTCATCGGGTCCTGAAAAATGATGGAAATCTTGTTTCCGCGGATACCGCGCATGACTTTTTCGCCGGAGTTCACAAGCTCCTGTCCGTTATATAAGATGGAGCCGGAAACGATCTTACCGGTAGCGGCAAGAATCTGCATGATGGAATAAGCCGTCACGGATTTGCCGGAGCCGGATTCACCGACGATGCCGAGAATTTTTCCGTGATCCAGATTGAAGGATACGCCGTTGACGGCGCGGACCTCACCTGCATCCGTAAAGAAGGAGGTATGTAGATCTTTGACTTCAAGAAGTGCCATGATTGTTTCCCCCTTCCGATCAACCGTTGAGCTTGGGGTCAAAGGCGTCGCGCAGACCGTCACCAAACAGGTTCAGGGAAAGCACGATCAGCGAAATGACCACAGCAGGAATGACAAGACGATAAGGATAGGAGCTGATGCCGTTCAGCGCATCGGACGCAAGAGAACCCAGTGACGGCATGGGCGCGTTGACGCCGAGACCGAGGAAGGAAAGATAACTCTCGGTAAAGATTGCATTGGGAATCTGCAGAGCGGTGGAAATGATGACCACGCTGATACAGTTGGGAAGCAGGTGCTTTGTGATGATCCATCCGCCGCCGGCGCCGCCCGCACGGGCTGCGAGGACATATTCCTGCTCCCGCAGGGAGAGGATCTGACCGCGGATCAGACGGGACATGGAGACCCAGTAAAGAATCGCAAAGACGATGAACAGACTGATGATGTTAGAGCCGATCTTTGCCAGCACCGTACCTTCGATCAGCTTTTCAAGACTGGATTGTTTGAGCACCGCTGCCAGAAGAATGACCATCAGGGTATCCGGCAGGGAGTAAATGATATCGACAATGCGCATGATGATCAGATCCACCACGCCGCCGCAGTAGCCCGCGACGGAACCGATGGTCAGACCGATGACAAGGACGATCAGGCTGGCAAAGAAGCCAACCGCCAGAGAAATGCGCGTACCGTAGACCACACGGATGAAGTAGTCACGCCCCTGGGCATCCGTTCCGAAGACGTGGGGGAAGATGTGCTCACCCTCTTTGATCCGCATCTGTTCGGTGTAACCATAGGTAAAGGGTTTCAGATTGTTATAGGAGGCATCGACCGGCTTACCGGGGGTGATGCCCAGCATGGTATCATAAGCGTAGGGCCAGAACAGCGGGAGCAGAATGGCCGACAGGGTGACAATGACGATGATCCAGAAGGAGACCAGTGCCACCTTGTTCTTGCGCAGACGCTTGAGACCGTCCCGGAAGAACGTGGAGGACGGGCGCATCTTGACCATGTACGCCTTGTCTTCCGCTGAAGCAGGCAGGAAATCATCCATATCCACATGGAGGGAAAAAATTCTCTTCGGCATAGGTGACATTCCTCCTTATTCCAGATTGATACGCGGGTCAACGACTTTATAAAGGATATCGCTGACCAGGTTCATGACGACAATGAGGACCGCGAGCACGATGGTGGTACCCATGATCATGGGATAATCACGGCCCGTGATGCTGTTGACGAAGGCGCGTCCGATACCGGGAACCGCGAAGATCTGCTCAACGACCAGAGAACCGGTGACGATGTAGGCAAGCATCGGACCGAAATAGGTGATGACCGGGATGAGGGAGTTTTTCAGCGCGTGACCGAAAATGATGCGGATGGGAGAAACGCCCTTCGCACGCGCCGCGCGGATATACTCCTGACCGAGGACGTCCAGCATGGAAGACCGGGTCAGTCGGGTGATATAGGCCATCGGAGACAGGGACAGGGTGATGATCGGCAGAACCAGACCTGCAGCGGTCGAGCCGTTTGCCGGCAGGACCATCAGCTTGATGGCGAACAGGATCAGCAGAAGCGATCCCATAATGAAGGAGGGCATGGAGACAAAAGCCGTGGTGATGACCATGATGATCTTATCGATCAGACGGTTTCTGCGCAGCGCTGCAACCGCACCCAGAACGATGCCGGTCACAAGGGCAATGGCCGCCGCGATCAGACCCAGCTTTGCCGAGGTCCTCATACCGTCGATGATGATGTCCATGACCTCACGTCCGCGCTGTTTTAAGGAAGGTCCGAAATCAAGGTGGAACACGACGTCTTTCAGATAGGTGGTGTACTGCTCCATGAGGGGCTTGTCAAGACCGTATTTGGCCTCCAGCGCTGCCTGCGCCGCTTCGGAGATGGCTTTTTCGCCCATGAACGGACCGCCGGGCACCGCGCGCATAACGAAGAAGGTAACGGTGATGACGACCCATACCGTGAGTATCGCCAGCAGGATGCGCTTGAAAATGTAGATGAGGGTTTTGGTATTCATCCGTTTGCTGTTCCTTTCCTGTATTTGGGAACCGCCGCGCCTGTGCCGGTGCCTCCCATGATCGCCAGGGTCTGATATCCGGACGGGGGTTTTGTCTTTCCCATCGTCCTTATTTCAAAAAGGGATCAGATATCGATTTATATCTTTATTATGATAGCATATTATCGAGATTTTGTCCAGTAGATTTCCGAAAAAAATCCAATCCCCCCGGATTTTCGGAACTTTTTGACAAAAGCCCCCCGGGAAAACAACCGAAAAAAACATCGCGGCTGTTGATAACCACGATGTTCGTTTCTTTCGTTTATAAAGTATTTCTGCAGCGGCTTCTCATGCCCCGAGGTAGGCGCGCATGGCATCAAGCTGCCCTTCCATGGTTTCCCGCCCGATCCGATAGACCGCTTTCAGTTTTTCGGGATCGGATTCCGTGCGGGAGATCTCCAGCTTGTGGGGCGGACGGATCACAAAGGCCTCCCCGGCAGCCTCTTTGCGGGCAAGAAAATCAAGCTCGCGGTTGTACATCTCGTGCCGCTCCTTCATCCCGCGGGCAAGTGCGGGATAGCGGTGCAGAAACACCCGGCAGAGCGCTCCCACAGAGGATTTATGCTTCCGGTATTCCTTCGGCTGGGTCAGGACAACCACATTCTTTTCGTATCCCGCCCGCATCATAAAGGCCAGCGGAATGGAATCCACAATACCGCCGTCAAGATAATACCCGTCCCCGATCTTCACAGGCCGTGATACCAGCGGCATGGAGGCAGATGCACGCAGCCAGTCCATATCTTCCCCCGTGCCCTCTCTGATCTCTTTATATACGGCTTTCCCCGTGACGATATCCGTTGCCACGGCGTAGAACTTCATGGGATTTTTACGGAAGGTCTCAATATCAAAAATGTCAAGGGAGAACGGCAGTGTCTCATAGCAGAACTTCGCCCCGTACATATCCCCGGTTCTGATCAGCGACCGCACGGAGCAGTACCGCGGATCTCCTGCAAAGCGGACATTATAGCGGATCGCCCGTCCGATCTGCCTTGATTTCAGATTGCAGCCGAATACCGCCCCCGCAGAGACACCGGCGCATCCGTCAAAGGTGATCCCCTGCTCCATCATCACATCCAGCACCCCGGCCGTGAACATCCCGCGCATCGCGCCGCCTTCCAGCGTCAGTCCTGTCTTCATTCCGTATCCTCCCGCAGTTTTCCCCGATTTTTGATACAGTATATCAAAAAAATGCCGAAAAGTCAAGCACGGCGTGTACCGGACCACTTGCGTTTTCCCGCCCGGTATGGTATAATGTTGCATCATATATTGAATAAAAATGCCGTTTATTCCGTTTGGGAGGTGCTCCTCTGCCATGATATGGTTTTTTCTCATGATTTTTGTTGCCGCTGTCTGCTTTGCGGGCTGCTTTTATCTTGTCAGCCGCGTGCGGAAGTTCGATGTCCGCGGCACATGGTTTGATACCAAGAAGAAAGCCGTTCTCTGCGGCACCGCTGTACTGGTTCTGCTCTTTCTCATCCTGACCCTGATCTTTGATTTCATCAATGCCGTGATCTGCGTTCTGCATCTTGTCCTCATCTGGCTGCTCTGTGACGGCATCGCATTTCTGCTCCGGCATATCACAAAGATAAAGCCGAAATGCTATCTTGCGGGGATTCTTGCCGTCTTTTTCACCATCGCATGGATGACCTACGGCTACATCGCCGCCCATCACGTGATCCGTACCGCCTACGTAATCGAAACGGAGAAATCCGCTGTTTCGGAACCCTTCCGCATCGTCGGCTTTTCCGATTCCCATGTCGGCACCACCTTTCACGGAGATGCGCTCTTTGACTACTGCGAGACGATCAACAAAGAAAATCCCGACGTCGTCGTCATCGTCGGAGACTTTGTGGATGACGGCACCGGATATGACGATATGATCACCGCCTGCAAAGCCCTCTCCACCCTCCGGGCAAAGTACGGTGTATACTTTGTCAGCGGCAACCACGACGCAGGCTACTATGCCGGAGGCCGCGGATATAATATGGAGCGTCTGATCAAAGAAATTACCGATAACGGCGTCATCTTCCTTGAGGACGAGACTGCCCCCCTCCCGGGCGGCGTCACAATCATCGGCCGGCAGGATAAGGGGACCCCGGGCCGGGCGGATATGAAAACCCTCACAGAGAATATCCCTGCCGACATTTTCACCGTGGTCCTTGACCATCAGCCCGCGGATTACGCGGCACAGGCAGAGGCCGGGGTCAGCCTCGTTCTCTCCGGTCATACCCACGGCGGACAGTTCATCCCGATCATCCATGCCGGAGAATGGATCGGCGCAAACGACCGCACCTATGGTCACGAGACCCGGAACCGTACCGATTCCATTGTGTCCTCCGGCATCGCCGACTGGGCG
>JAKSPR010000114.1 GCA_024404655.1 Clostridia bacterium
GGGCTCCTTTCTTTTGAAAAATTCAGATCACAAACCGGTTATAACCGGGCGAAGACATCCTCAGGCTGATTGAGCGCCGGGAAATTCTCATCGCGCGTCGACTGCCGTTCTTCTCTGCCTTTGATATACCACATCGCCTGCAGCGCCGTCATGCCGTAGTCCCGCGCGGCGTAAAGTTCCCGGCTGCCGCCGTCGCCGACATAGAGACATTCTTCGGGCTTTGCCCCCAGTTTTTCGGCACAGACTGCAAAGATTTCCGGGGAGGGCTTCATCACGCCCAACTCAAAGGAAAGACACGGCGCGTCAAAAAAGGGCCAGAGCACGCTTTCCTTGATGACCCCGACTTCCTCCGAAAAACAGTTGGAGATCAGACCGATCTTCACCCCGCGGCTTTTCAGCCCTTCCAGCATCGGAAGAATGCCGGGATGCAGATGACGGAAACAGTCCCGCTTGGTCTCAATGCGTCCGTTTACCAGCCGGTCGAGCAGTTCATCTGTGTAGCAGTCGTACTCAATGAGGATATCGGTGAGGACTTCCTCCAGCGTCAGCTTTCCCGTGGTGCGGTCGTCCCCTGTCGGACGCCACATCGCAAGAAAATCGGAGCGCCGGATCTCCGCTTCATCCGCCATCTGGTCGCCGAAATAAAGCGGTGTCTCAAATTGGGTGATCAGCGTTTCAAACATATCGAAAATGACGGCTTTGATCATATCGGAGTACCTCACAGATTCTTTGTTTCTATATCTCCATTATACCAGAAAAAACACGTTTTGTAAACCGCAAACAGCCCTCTGCCCCGAAAAAATCACGGGGAGAGGGCTGAAAAATCCGGTATACTTTCAATTTTGTTCGCTGTAAGCGCTGACGACGTTGTCAAGGATCTTCTGCCATGCCTTTTCATTCTTTGCATAGTAGGAGGTGAAGTCTTTCTTCTTCTGCACCATGAGATTGCTCATGGACCAGCCGAGACCGTTTGAATTGTTGTAGATAAAGCCCATATCAATGACGCATCCCTTGGCAAGCATATCAATGATGCGGATGGACTGCTCGTCCCGGGCACCGCGGACTTTCAGCGCTACGTCATAAACAACAGGGGTCAGATTGCGGTAGGATTCCGCCGCCATCGCTTCCGTGACAATGCCGATGAAGTCCGTATCGGATGCCGTGACCGGAACGGACAGATAGGGCGCGATGCCGTCGTGGATGGTGAAATAGCCGTCCTGTTCCTCGCTCCACTTCGGGAATGGGAGAATGGCGAAATCGTCTTTCATGTCGGAAAGCTCGTCATAGGTATCAAGGAAGGCGGCGCTTAAGAACAGGGAACGGCCCGCGGTAAAGATTTCGTAATGCTGCTCCCAGTCGGTGTTGGTCAGAACACCGTTGGAATCATAAAGCAGCGCATAGGTCCGCTCGATCATCTTTGACCAGAGTTCCCCGTCCATGGTGATCACGGGTACGCCGTCCTTTACGGAAACGGAGGGCTTTCCGGCGGAGTAAGCGTAGGGATGGGTCGCGTAGATCTGTTGGACAAGACCGTACTGATCGTCTTTGTCCTTCTTGTTATCCGCATTCAGATCAAGCCACGAATCTTTGATCAGCGAGGAAAAATAGTCAAAAGAGAATGTGCCGTCAAGGACCTTTGCATAAAGATCGTCGCCGATATCAAGGTCCGCTGCCAGCCGTTTGTTCATGAGAAGACAGTAATAGTGACCGAGGAACGACGGGGTGATGCTGCCCGCCATGACGTAGGTCTTTCCGCCGAGGCTCAAATTGTCATAACAGCTGCGGCTCCACCAGGGCTTGTCGGGATTGAAGCCGGACAGCCCGTTCCAGTCCTGATAACAGTGCTTCAGCGCAGACTGAACGGTGTTGACCGAGGCATCGGAGATGAGATCGTAGACATCGTCGTTTGCCATGATGGTGCGGTAAACGGTGCCGGTCATGCTGTCCGTCGGGAGCACGGTCAGGGCGATATGGGTATTGTACCGTTCTTCCACCGCCCGGTTGCGGCGGTAGACGGCATCGGGGATCAGCGCGCCCGTTTCGCCTTCCGCATCAAAGTCATTCTGGGTATAGATATAGTCAAAGGTAACGATGCGGAAATCCTGTCCCCCGTAGTCGGCCTCCGGCAGATCATCGGAAACCGCATGATAGACGGCATAGGGATCGTCATCGGCTTCCGTTTCTGCATCGGTCACAGATGGTGCGGTGTTTTCCTGCGGGGTCTTGGGAGCTTCTGCCTCCGAGCCGCAGGCAGTCACGGCGGATACAGTCAGGATCAGACACAGGACGGCGGAAATTCTTGATTTCATAACGGATGGTCTCCTGTCTTTTTTTCTTTATTCCGTTCTATTGTATCATGGAGACAGAAGATAAAAAAGGTCAAAAATTGTACTGAAAATGATACGGATATTGACATTACGGCCGATGACCGCTATAATGGTGTCAGACGGGGGAATCTTTATAAGATAGCTCCTTTTGTCATGATCCCCAAAAAGAATGGAGGATACGTTCTGTATGGCGGAAACGGAGAAAAAAGACCTTGATACCGTGGAAATGTACGGGATATACGATACCGAGGGGGAGAGCGATCCCGGACACAGCCACTCCTGTTTTGAGATCATTGCGGTACTTGCCGGAGAGGGCGCGCTGGAGCTTGACGGGAACA
This sequence comes from Clostridia bacterium, assembly GCA_024404655.1. Lineage (GTDB taxonomy): Bacteria > Bacillota > Clostridia > Oscillospirales > CAG-272 > RGIG3925. The sequence continues at coordinate 2,666 of JAKSPR010000114.1, forward strand.
CTTTTATCCTCACCCCCGGTATGGTATTTGTCATTGCCCCCGGACAGATGCACAGCATCCGCACCATGCACGCCCTGGGACTGCGTCATATCACGTTCCCGGCAGTGGGCGACATGGCGGTGATCTTTGCGGAGATCGGCATCGCCTATCTTCCGGAGGGGGATATGCGGACAGAGTTTTCCATGCTCTGCTCTCTGCTTTCCCATCGGCTTGGCAGCATATCCCGGACCCCGCCCGGGGCCTATATCCGGTCCCTTGCCGCCATGCTTTCTGCCTGTGCCGAGGGGAGCAGCCATATCCGCCGGAGGTGGGAACCGCTGCTCCGGCACCTTCAGGCGGATACTCTGAAGATCACCCTTGATGGGGCGGCTGCGTTCTGCGGCATCACCAAAAGCTATCTCTGCCGTTCTTTCAAGCGGGATTTCCATATCACCTTCATGCAGTATGTGGACCTGATGCGTCTGGAAAAGGCAAAGGATCTGCTGCTTGCCACGGATATGAACATCTATGATATCGTCACGCTGACCGGCATCAGCAGTGCACCGCGGTTTTTCCGTACCTTCCGGGCAGCCTACGGCGTTACCCCCCACACCTACCGCCGCAGGATGCGGGAAAAAAACGGAGGACAAATCGGTACGCCGGGCCGGCAAACAAGCGAAAAATCATAAAAATCTGTCCCGTTTTTTATCAAAACACCTTGCTATTCGGAAAAAGTTATAGTATAATATAATGTATATAGGCAAAAGTAACCATACAAAAGGAGAATCCCCATGAATGAGATCAAACAGAAGGCCGCTGCCGCGCTGACGGAAAAGCTCACAGCGGTATGTGCCGCATCGGGTATTCCTCTGAACGAGGACAATATGCCCGCGGTCGGCGATATGTTCGAGTATCCCCCGGACCCGAAGCTCGGCGACCTTGCGTTCCCCTGCTTCAAGCTGGCAAAGCTGCTCCGCATGGCGCCCCCGAAGATCGCAGCAGCCCTTGCTGACGGCCTGACCGTCGAGGGCATTGCAAAGATCGAGGTCGTCGGCGGTTATCTGAACCTGTTCAACGACCAGACAGCCCTTGCTGCCGCTACCATCAATACCATCCTTGCAAAGGGCGAGCGCTACGGTGCAAACGACGAAGGCGTCGGAAAGACCGTCGTTCTCGACTATTCTTCCCCCAACGTCGCAAAGCCCTTCCATATCGGCCATCTCGGCACCACCGTCATCGGCCACTCCCTCAAAAAGCTCCATGCCTTCTGCGGCTACAACTGCATCGGCATCAATCACCTCGGCGACTGGGGAACCCAGTTCGGCAAGATGATCGTCGCCTATAAGAAGTGGGGCAAGGCAGAGGACATCGAGGCCGGAGGCTGCGACGCCATGGTCGAGCTTTACGTGAAGTTCCACGAGGAAGCCGAAAAGGATCCCGCCCTCAACGACGAAGCAAGAGCCGCGTTTGCAGCCCTTGAACACGGCGAGCCGGAGCATCTGCGCCTGTGGAAGTGGTTTATCGAAATCTCCCTGAAGGAGTACGAGCGCACCTACAAGCAGTTGGGCATCACCTTCGATTCCTATAACGGCGAATCCTTCTATACCGACAAGATGCCTGCAGTTGTCGAGGAACTGAAGGAAAAGAACCTCATGAAGATCGACGACGGCGCATCCATCATTGATCTGGAAGCCTATAATATGCCCCCCTGCCTGATCTTAAAGCGCGACGGCTCCACCCTGTATCCCACCCGTGATATCGCCGCTGCCCTTTACAGAAAGAACACCTATCATTTCGATAAGTGCATCTATGTCACCTCCGCCGGTCAGAGCCTCCACTTTGCACAGTGGTTCAAGGTACTGGAGCTGATGGGCTACGACTGGGCAAAGACCGAGCTGGTCCATGTCCCCTACGGCACCGTCTCCATTGACGGCGCAAAGCTCTCCACCCGTGCAGGCAATGTCGTTCTGCTCCGTGACCTGTTCACACAGGCCATTGAGAAGGTCGCAGCCATCATGGAAGAGAAGAACCCGAACCTCGAAAACAAGGCAGAGGTCGCGGAATCTGTCGGCGTCGGCGCCATCATTTTCTATTATCTGTCCTCCGGCAGAATCCGTGATATCAACTTCATCATGGAAGACGCTCTGTCCTTTGAAGGCAGCACAGGTCCCTACGCACAGTACACCTACGCCCGCACTTGTTCCATCCTGCGCAAGGCAAAGGAAAACGGCATGACCGATATCGACGCTCCCGCCGATCTTACCGGCATCACCATGGACGAAGAAGAAAACGCTCTTGTCAAGACTCTCGCCCTGTTCCCCGAAAAGGTCGCACAGGCGCTGCGCGAATACGAGCCCTCCGTCATCACCCGTTATATCCTCGATGTCTGCGCAGACTTCAACCGCTTCTATCACGACCAGCAGATCCTCACCTGTGAGGACGAAAAGGTCCGCTCCATGCGCGTCAAGCTGACCGCCTGCACACGCTACGTCCTCGGCACCGCATTTGACCTCATCTGCATCAAGAAAAACGAAAAAATCTGATATAAAAGAATTACAAAAGGAGAAAGCATCATGTCCGGACATTCCAAATGGAAGAATATTATGCACAAGAAAGAGAAGACCGACGCACAGCGCGCCAAGGTCTTCACCAAGATCGGTAAGGAAATGGCTGTCGCCGTCAAGGAAGGCGGTCCCGATCCCGTATCCAATACCAAGCTGGCAGCCCTGATCTCCAAGGCAAAGTCCTTAAACGTCCCCAACGATAACATCGACCGTATCATCAAGAAGGCATCTTCTGCCGCTGCTGCCGATTACGAAGAGATCACCTACGAGGGCTACGGCCCGGAAGGCGAAGCCATCATCGTACAGGCGACCACCGACTCCCGCAACAGAACCGCAGGCAACGTCCGCCACTACTTCGATAAGTTCGGCGGCAACCTCGGTACCCTCGGCTGCGTGTCCTTCATGTTTGAGGACAAGGGTCTGATCGTCGTCGAGAAGGAAGACGTCGATGAGGACAAGCTCATGGAAGACGCACTCGAATGCGGCGCGACCGACTTCGTCGCAGAAGACGATGTTTTTGAAATCTACACCGAGACCGACGACGTTGACGCCGTTGCAGCAGCACTGAAAGACAAGGGCTACACCTACGTCTCCGCTGAACCCGACAAGATTCCCCAGTCCTACGTCACCATCACCGACGAGGATGCCATCACCAACATGAACAAGCTGATCGACGCCTTTGAAGAAGACGACGATATCACCGCGTTCTTCCACAACTGGGAAGAAGAATAATTCTGAAAAATTTCATTTTTCAGAATTATCTTCAGAAATAATTCTTCCAGAATTATTTCCAACTGGAAAGTTTCTGTTTGAGAAAGTTCTGACAGAATGATTTTCCAATTTACTATGACTGCTCGGATAAACCCGACACTGATTTTCAAATGCAGGGGTACGACGGTGTACCCATAATGCAGGATACCAAACATGTATCTGATATGAGAAAGAAGGATCAACTCCCAAATGAAACACGAACTTGAAAAAACCTATGCTCCCCAGGAACTTGAGGGGAGAATTTACCAGAACTGGTGCGATAAGGGCTATTTCACGCCCGATCCCGCAAGCAAGGCGCCGGCTTATACCATCGTTATCCCGCCTCCCAACATCACGGGTCAGCTCCACATGGGCCACGCCCTTGACAATACCCTGCAGGATATTCTGATCCGTTATAAGCGTATGCAGGGTTTCTGCACGCTGTGGGTCCCCGGCACCGACCATGCCTCCATCGCAACGGAGGTCAAGATCGTCGAGGCTATGCGCAAGGAAGGCATCACAAAGGACGATATCGGCCGCGACGCATTCCTCGAACGCGCATGGAAGTGGAAGGAACAGTACGGCGGACGCATCATTTCCCAGCTCAAGCGCATGGGTTCCTCCTGCGACTGGAGCCGCGAACGCTTCACCATGGACGAGGGCTGCTCCAAGGCTGTCAAGGAAGTCTTTGTCCGCCTGTTCAATCAGGGTCTCATCTACCGCGGTGAGCGTATCATCAACTGGTGCCCTAAGTGTCTGACCTCCATCTCTGACGCAGAGGTTGAATATGAGGATCAGGCAGGCCATTTCTGGCACATCTTCTACCCGCTGACCGACGGTTCCGGCAGAACCATTGAGTTCGCCACCACCCGTCCGGAAACCATGCTGGGTGATACCGCTGTCGCCGTCCATCCCGATGACGAGCGCTATAAGGACCTGGTCGGCAAGACCGTCATGGTTCCCCTTGTGAACCGTGAGATCCCGATCATCGCTGATGAGTATGTCGAGAAGGACTTCGGTACTGGCGTCGTCAAGATCACCCCGGCACATGACCCCAACGACTTTGAGGTTGGCCGCCGCCATGATCTGCCCATCATCAATATCTTCACCCCCGATGCTAAGATCACAGATGAGTTCCCCGCTTATGCCGGTATGGACCGCTACGATGCCCGCAAGGCCATTGTCCGCGATCTTGAGGCACAGGGTTATCTGATCCGCATCGAGGATTACACCCATAACGTCGGCACCTGCTACCGCTGCCATACCACCGTCGAACCCCGCGTCTCTCTGCAGTGGTTCGTCAAGATGGAGCCGCTGGCAAAGCCCGCCATCGACGTTGTCCGCTCCGGCGAGATCAAGTTCGTCCCCGAGCGCTTTGACAAGAACTACTTCCACTGGATGGAGAATATCCGTGACTGGTGTATCTCCCGTCAGCTCTGGTGGGGCCACAGAATCCCGGCCTTCTACTGCGATGACTGCGGAGAGATGGTCGTCACCAAGGACGAGAGCGCTGTCTGCCCGAAGTGCGGCAAGCCCATGCGCCAGGATCCCGATACCCTCGATACCTGGTTCTCCTCCGCCCTCTGGCCCTTCTCCACGCTCGGCTGGCCCGAAAACACGGAAGACCTCAAGCGCTTCTATCCCACCAGCACTCTTGTCACCGGTTACGATATCATCACCTTCTGGGTCTCCAGAATGATCTTCTCCGGTATGGCATACATGAATGAGAAGCCGTTCTCCACCGTCCTCATCCACGGCCTTGTCAGAGATGCGCTGGGCAGAAAGATGTCCAAGTCTCTGGGCAACGGTATCGACCCGCTGGAGATCATCGACAAGTACGGCGCAGACGCGCTCCGCTTCGCCCTTGCCACCGGCAACGCACCCGGCAACGATATGCGTTTCTCCGATGAAAAGATCGAGGCAGCAAGAAACTTCACCAACAAGATCTGGAACGCAGCAAGATTCGTTCTCATGAATCTGGATATCGACAAGGCAGAGCTGCCCGCAGCCGATAAGCTGGAGATCCAGGATAAGTGGATCCTGTCCCTCTACAACAAGACCGTTGCGACCGTCAACGCAAACCTCGAAAAGTACGAGATCGGCATTGCGCTGTCCAACCTCTATGACTTCATCTGGGACATCTTCTGCGACTGGTATATCGAGCTCTGCAAGCCCAGACTGAATGCACCCGGCACCGAGGAGAACCTCGTCTGCCAGAACGTCATCACCTACGTGCTGGAAGGCACCATGAAGCTGCTCCATCCGTTCATGCCCTTCATCACCGAAGAAATCTGGCAGAAGCTCCCGCATGAAGGCGAGACCATCATGCTGGCCAAGTACCCCGAGGCCGATGCAGCCCTTGATTTCTCCGAGGATGAAATTCACATGGAGCGCCTGATCGCTGCCATCAAGGCCATCCGTATCCGCCGCGCCGAAATGAACGTCCCGCCGTCCAAGAAGGCAAAGCTGTTCATCGCAACCGCTGAAAAGGATACCTTCACCGAGAAGACCGCCGTCTTCTTCCAGAAGCTTGCATCCGCATC
>JAKSPR010000115.1 GCA_024404655.1 Clostridia bacterium
TTAACGGTGAGGGTCCACCTGTTCCCATTCCGAACACAGAAGTTAAGCTCACGTGCGCCGAAGATACTTGGCTGGAAGCGGCCTGGGAAAATAGGTCATCGCCAACATTTTCATATTCCTCCATAGCTCAGTCGGTAGAGCACCTGACTGTTAATCAGGGTGTCACTGGTTCGAGTCCAGTTGGGGGAGCCAAGAATAAAGCACTTGTGAAAACAAGTGCTTTTTTCAATGAAATCCGCCTTTGCAGGCGGATGAAATTCACCTTCATTTTTTCAAATGAAGGTGAGTGAAATCGCTTCGCGGTGAAATTGCGCCTGCGGCGCAGTGTGAAGTTACAATGGGAGAAAACATCGTTGCGAGCACAGCGGAGGGGGCGTGATTTAGGGGGAGACCGATCCGCACCGACTCTCCATGCCCCATATCAAATTACCTTGCCTCAGAACGTCAGTTTTTGAGGCTTTTTTCATCCTTCAAAAAACATACACTTTTATCAAAAGTTAATCAATAAAGATTTACAAAATCCCCATTGAACTGACTGTATCGCGCGGCGTATAATATAGATAGTCAAAATATCCGATACCCCGCATTTTCAGAAACACAAAACAGAAATCCAATCAAACGAAGAATGAGGATATTGCAATGCTGTCTGAACGAATCTTTCTGTTTTTCTGTCTGACGATCTTACTATTTTCTTTTGTATCCTGTGAGAAAACTTCCTCGTCTCAGGGATTAAATAACCGCACGAACCAGCCGATTGAAAAGACCTCTCTTGTTGTGGATGCAGAGGCGGAAATCTATTACGAAAACAACTTCCGTTTTCAGATGGTGGAGCCGGACAGCCCAAAGGGGATCGTGATGTACGACAGTACCCGCACGGAGGATCGGCTGTATATGCTGTATTTCATTCCCGGCGGCAAGTCTTTGACTGCGGCAGAGTATACGCTGGATGGACAGCTTGTCAGAACTCAGACGGTTCATGAAAACGTCGGCGGCAACGCTTTTGAGATTCTGGATAGCGAAACAGTGCTGGTTGAGCGTATCAAAAACGGGAATATCACGCTTGCTGAGTACGCATGCGACGGCACCCTGTTAAGAGAATCTGTTGTTATTGATGGCGCGATCCCGGTTGTATCTTCTTATCAGAAGATTTTCCGGCTGGGGGAGGACATGATCTGTCTTACCAATGGTTATGATCTGTACATTTTCTCCGACTGGCAGACGCAGCCGGTCTGTATGGAACTGCCGCTGCTGGCGGAGCGGATCGAACGGTTTTCCGATCATGAGCTGATCGCATGGGGCAGATACGGAACCTATACAAACAATATCCGCGAGAAATTCCACTGCATTATTCATCTTGACACGATGACCGCAGAGGAATTTTATGTATCGGAGGAAATCGGGGAGCCGAAGAATCTCTTTGATCACGCCGACTATGCCATGTACGTAAACGGCAGTTTTTATGGCGTCTGCCGCGACGGGCTCTATGTTTCCGAACAGGAAAATCCCAAGCTGCTTTGCAGTTGGGAGGAATCTTACCTTGTCGGCGAATCAGTCATTATGACGGAGGTGTTATCAGAGGACGTTTTTCTGATTCAGTATAACAATATGCTCAATATGGAATCGCGGGAAGGTTTTCTGATGCGCGTGACGGAGCAGAGAACGAAACCCCGTGAAATCGTCACGGCAGCCTCTATCGGACTTCCCGCACAGGTGCAGAAACTGATTTCTGCAGCGGTTTCCGAATTCAATCAGAGCAGCTATGACTACAGAATCTACTATAAAAATTATAACGATATAGATTTCGATACCACAGGCATCCCGTTTTCCAAGATCAATGAGGAACGGGAAAAGGCGGTTCAGGACAGCTTCAAGGCGGATCTGATCAGCGGTATTATCTATGACTGCTATTTCATGCCCGATGATTCTCCCAACAGGAAAATGCTTGAGGACAAGAATCTGTTTGCCGATCTGACGCCCTATATAGCGGAAGAAAATCTGTTTTCCTGTGCCTACAATGCGTATCGCAGCGGCAGCAGCATTTCTGCGGTACCGATCACGATGATTCTTGATACTCTCGTCACCTCGCAGAATATCCTGCCGTCGACAACGGTTCTTGACTGGCAGAAGCTCTATGATATGGCGGAGGAATTAGGAGCGGGTGAAGCATTGTTCCCGGCAAATCCATACGACAATCTGATCATAGCGGGATTTGATCGGTTTGCGGATCATGAGAACAGAACCTGTTCTTTTGATGGCGAGGATTTTGCCCGTTATGCGGATTTTGTCGCCGGGATAGGAAACGGAAAATACAGTGATCTGGCCTTATCCGTGGTTCATGAATACACCCATGCGGATAATCACTATTTTGCCGTAGGTGAGATGAATGCAAGAGATCATATCACGAAGAAACAGGTGAAATTCTACCCCTTCCGGCTGGCAAATACGGAATCCGTTGCGGCGATGCTGTATACTTTTTCAAGGGAGAATATCAATTACTGCGGCTATCCTTCCGTGGACGGCGCGGCAGCCATTCTGTCCTCCGACTGCGTATTCTCAATGACTGCGGCGGCGGAATGCAGGGAAGGCGTAAAAGCGCTCCTTACCTTTTTGACGGGGAAGTATGTGCAGAACAGCACGCTTGCTGCGCACTGCGGACTGCCGGTCACCCCGGAAGCTGTGGACAGAATCTTCCCGCTCGGATATTATCATATCATGGTGATGGATTATATCGCGGCCGATTTGGAACTGCAGAAAATCTATCCGGATGCCATGCGGATAATGGTGGAAAGCATCACAGATAAACCGCTTGATACGGATGAAAAGAATGAGCATTACATCATGGCCTCTGTCCATGTAACAGAAGAAGACCGGGACCGTTTTGTCCGGTTCTTGAACCGCATAAAAGCGATCACACCGGATGACGGGGTTTCTCTGGAGATCATGAGAGAAGAACTTTCCTATGTCTCCGCCGGTGTCCGCTCCGGTGCGGAGGCCGGGAAGATCCTCCAGAGCCGGATTTATATGTATCTGAATGAATAACCCATGGCTGAACACGCCATCACCTCTCAATACGACAAATATCACGCACCCCTCTTGCCAAACGGGCAAAAAAATGGTATAATATTGTTATCACAGCAAACCAAATTGACAGTACCATTTTCCGAAGGAGCACTGTATGGAGATACGACTTTCTGATCATTTCACTTACCGCAAACTCATCCGATTTACTCTGCCGTCCATTGGCATGATGATTTTTATGTCCATCTACGGTGTGGTAGACGGGCTGTTCGTTTCCAATTTCGTCGGCAAGACCGCGTTTGCCTCGGTTAATCTGATCATGCCGTTCAATCAGGTGCTCAGCGGCATGGGCGCGATGCTGGGCGTCGGCGGCAGCGCGCTGGTTGCAAAGACCCTCGGTGAGGGCGACAAGAAGCGTGCCGGTTGCTATCTCACCATGATGATGTATATGCTCGGCATCATCGGACTTCTGTTTACGGTGCTGGGCGTTGTCTTTATCCGTCCCGTGTCCTATCTTCTGGGTGCAACGGACGCGATGATCGGTGACTGCGTGCTCTACGGCAGAACCGTGCTTGCGTTCAGCATTTTCATGCACATGCAGTATCAGTTCCAGAGCTATCTTGTGGTGGCAGAAAAGCCGGGCTTCGGTCTGTTCGTTACGATCCTTGCCGGATGTACCAACATGGTACTGGATGCGCTCCTTGTGGGTGTCTTCCGTCTTGGCATTGTGGGAGCGGCAGTGGCTACGGGAATCAGCCAGTGCGTCGGCGGTATGATCCCGTTCCCCTGGTTTTTGAGCAAACACAATCATTCTGATCTGCATTTCATCAGAACCCGGCTGGAACTGCGGCCGATCCTCAAAGCCTGCGGCAACGGTGCCTCGGAGATGCTCTCTTCCATTTCCGGCTCCATCACGGGGATGCTCTATAATCTCCAGCTGATGAAATATGCCGGAGAGGACGGTGTTTCCGCCTACGGTGTCGTTATGTACGCCACTTTTATTTTTATCGCCGTATTGCTGGGGTATTCCAACGGTTCCTCCCCTATCGTCGGCTATCACTACGGAGCAAAGAATCACGCGGAGATGAAGAATCTGCTCAAAAAGAGCATGATACTGCAGATCGTCACGGGAGCATCCCTTTCCGGTATCGCATTTCTGTTGGCATGGCCCATTTCCCGGCTGTTTGTCGGCTATGATGCGGGACTGATGACGATGACCCTGCATGCTTTTCATATCTGCGTTCTGCCGTTCCTTGTCATGGGTGTCGCCATCTATACCTCGTCTTTCTTCACCGCGCTCAATGACGGTCTTGTGTCCATGGAAATTTCCATGCTCCGTGCGCTTGCTTTCCCGATATTGACGATCACCATTCTCCCGATGCTGTTCAAGCTGGACGGCGTATGGTTCTCCCTCGTCGGCAGTGAAGTTCTTTCCTGCATTGCGGCTGTGGTGTTCCTCCTTGCAAAGCGGAAGAAGTACCATTATATGTAAATATGTGCATCAGACAGAAGATCTCCGCAGAGACTGGCGGAGATCTTTTTTCGTGGGATATGCCGATTGGAGCATTTCACGGGGTACGGCATATCCTGTTATTGCACTGTTACCGGATTTTCTTGATAAACACACAAAACCCTTGATTTCACGACGTTTTTATGATATACTAATATATACGGTATCTGAATGATACTCCGTAATTCTGCAAGAGAGGATGAATGGTATGAAAATTGATCTGGATTTTACTCTGGAACCTGCAAAAGACCTCGTTGATACATTCCGATGGGGCGCAGGGTATCTGAAAAAGAATATCGCGAAGCTGCCCGTGGCAAGACAGGCGGCGGAGGCCTGTACCGACATCCGTGCGGAGGTACGGACGGTCAGAGAACGTGACCCGGCGGCAAAGAGTGATCTGGAAGTCCTCCTGCTCTACTCCGGCCTGCATGCGGTGCTGGCACATAAGGTTTCCCATAAGCTTTATAAAAAAGGTCATACCTTTGCGGCCCGCGCGGTCAGCCAGGCGGCACGCGCGGTAACGGGAATCGAAATCCATCCCGGCGCGACCATCGGTAAGGGATTCTTCATCGACCACGGCGCAGGCGTCGTCATCGGTGAGACCGCGGAGATCGGCGATAACTGCACACTGTATCAGGGCGTGACCCTCGGCGGTACCGGTAAGGATACCGGCAAGCGTCATCCGACCCTCGGCAATAACGTCATGGTGGGCGCAGGCGCAAAGGTGCTCGGCCCGTTCAAGATCGGTGACAATACGAAGATGGGCGCTAGTGCCGTTGTTCTGGAGGCCATACACGAAGCCTGTACTGCTGTCGGTATTCCCGCCCGCGTGGTACGCTATAAGAACGAAAAGGTTGCGGTCGATGCCAATAAGAACCTCGACCATGTCCATATTCCTGACCCCGTTTCCCAGGAGCTCTGCCGCATCCGCGAACAGATGCGCCGTCTGGAAGAAGAATTTGCCCGCGTCAAAGGCGAAGACGTACAGGAAAACAGTGAAATCAAAAACGAAGAAAAGAATACCGAAGAATCAGTATGAAAACAGGATCTCAGACAGGAGTTCTGTGCTTTTGTCGGCACCGCCTGAAACTCCGTTGTTATCGAAAGGAACGGTCATAATAAGATGAAACTCTATAATTCCTTAACCCACACAAGAGACGAATTTGTCACCCACGAGCCCGGCAAGGTCACCATGTATACCTGCGGCCCTACCGTTTACCACTTCGCCCACATCGGCAATCTGCGCTCCTACATCATGGAGGACGTTCTGGAAAAGTATCTGAACTTTGCAGGCTATGAAGTCAAGCGCGCCATGAATATCACCGACGTCGGTCATCTGACCAGTGATGCGGACACGGGCGAGGATAAGATGCTCAAAGGCGCACGCAGAGAGCACAAGACCGTCATGGAGATCGCGCAGTTCTATACCGACGCTTTCTTTGCGGACTGCGAAAAGCTCCACATCAAGAAGCCCGAGATCGTCGTTCCGGCGACCTCTTATATCGACCACTTCATCGAGATGGTGTCAAAGCTCCTTGAAAAAGGCTACGCTTATGAGGCAGGCGGCAATATCTATTTCGATACCGCCAAGCTGGACGAGTACTACGTCTTCAACAAGCAGAACCAGGAAGATCTGGCTGTCGGCGTCAGAGACGGCGTCGAGGAAGACGGCAACAAGCGCAACAAGTGCGACTTCGTTCTGTGGTTCACCAAGTCCAAGTTTGAGGATCAGGAACTGAAATGGGATTCTCCCTGGGGCGTCGGCTATCCCGGCTGGCATATTGAGTGCTCCGCTATCTCCCTCAATACCCTCGGCGAGTACCTTGACCTGCACTGCGGCGGTATCGACAATGCATTCCCCCATCATACCAATGAGATCGCACAGTCCGAGGCATATCTCGGCCACAAGTGGTGCTCCAGCTGGTTCCATGTGCTCCATCTGAATACCAATGACGGCAAGATGTCCAAGTCCAAGGGCGAATTCTTAACCGTCTCCCTGCTGGAAGAAAAGGGCTATGACCCGCTGGTTTACCGTTTCTTCTGCCTGCAGTCCCATTACCGCAAGGCGCTGGTCTTCTCCTATGAAGGTCTGGATAACGCCCGCGTTTCCTACGATAAGCTGGTCGCCCGTCTTGCCGAGCTGAAGCCCGCAGAACCTACCGCCTGCGATCTGGAGGCCGCAAAGCCGCTGATCGACCGCTTCCGTGAGGCCATGGACAACGACCTGAACACCGCTATGGGTGTTACCGCACTCTATGACGTTGTCAAGGCAAAGATTTCCGACGCTGCCAAGCTCTACGCCATTGCAGAAATGGACGAGGTCCTCTCCTGCGGTCTGATCGCCGCCGCTGATAAGAAGCGTGCCGAGGCCGAAGAAGCCGCAAAGGCAGCAGAAGCAGAAAAGGCCGCAGCCGCTGCAGCGCTCGCCGCTGATCCCATGGCAGCTGAGATCGAAGCCGCCATCAAGGAGCGCGCCGACGCAAAGAAGGCAAAGAACTACGCACGCGCCGATGAGATCCGCAAGGAGCTGCTGGAAAAGGGCATCGTTCTGGTCGATACCAAGGACGGCACGACCTGGCAGAAGGCATAAAAAAACGATATCTGAAAACACAATAGACAGGGGGAAGGCTGACATGAGAATACGCTGGCTGATTTGCGGGGTACTTCTTTTGCTTGGCCTCCTTTTTGTATTCTGCGGCTGTGAAAATGAAGCCGGAATACCGACAGATACCGCCGCTGTCACCATGGATGCATCATCCCAGAAGCCGCCGCGTGCGGACGGCAAAGTGGAGATGCACTATGCGGTCGGTACGGCAGGCGGCGGACGTATCGAGGGCTGGTCCACCCAGCACGGCATGCCGGGCGAGGAAACCGAGCGCGAGGTCACGGCCTACGCATTCCCCGGTTACCGTTTCTCCCATTGGAGCGACGGCTCAGAAGAAGAAAACCGCCGGGATGTATTCGGGGAAGGCGATACGGAGATCACCGCCTATTTCGTCATGGAGCGGGCGGAGCTTCCCATTTTCATGATCGACACCGCCACCGGGCGCGACGTGACCTCCAAGGATGAATACGTCGGTGCAACGGTCTCCCTGTGCAATACGGGGGCTTCCTCCTATGAAATGAGCGTGCTCCCCGCGGAGATCCGCGGACGCGGCAACGCCACATGGGGCATGGAGAAGAAGTCCTACCGCCTCAAATTTGAGGACAAACAGCAGCCTCTGGGATTGGGCAGCGGTCCGTCCCGGTCGTGGGTGCTCATGGCGAACCACTGCGATCAGTCGCTCATGCGGAACTATCTCTCCATCTTCATGGCAAACCGCATGGACGGCATCGGATTCAACTCAAACGGCGCCATGGTGGAGGTCTACTTAAACGGCAAATATCACGGCGTTTACCTGCTCTGCGAGCAGATTCAGGAGGGCGATTACCGCATCAATCTGGGCAGAGAAGAATATCCCGAAAAGACGCCTTCCGATCCCGGTTTCCTTGTGGAGCTTGATATGTACGCCGAGGGCGATTATCGCTTTGAAATCAACGGTCATCCCTATCAGGCCAAGAGTTTCGTCTACAGTTGGAAAGAATTTGACTATATCAAGGATTATATCCTCCGGGTGGAGGAAGCCATCTACTCCGGCGACAAAGCGCGGGTGGAGGAAGTCCTCGACCTCGATTCTGCCGTGGACGGGTATATTCTGGAAGAATTTTTCAAGAATATCGACGTCGGCTGGTCGTCCTTCTATATGTATAAGCGGGAGGGCGCAGACGAGGTTCTTCATCTCGGCCCCTTCTGGGATTTCGACCTCGCCGCCGGAAACGATATGCGTCTGGACAACGGCGACTGGCACGGCATCTCCGTTGCCAAAAAAGTGGGGGAGTCCAGTCAG
>JAKSPR010000116.1 GCA_024404655.1 Clostridia bacterium
TCATTCGCCGTCACGCTCCTTTATTTCTCTTATTATGCTTACCGCCTTGTCGGGAAGGGCCGCGAGGCTGTCGCGAATCTCAAGGTCGCCGTCGCCGACAAGTTCCACGGACCTCATTGCCCCGGCCAGCTGGCCCTCGTAGCAGTCGCAGAAGTCAATGGTGCCGCCTCTCCGCTGCGGGCTGTCAATGGAATCCACGATGCGGCTGTGTCCGCGCCGGATCATGTCTAGCGCGTTGCAGACGAGTTCCTGCGGGGTGCTCTCCGCCGTTTTGATCTGGATCTTGGGATTGTAGATCCCCATCCGGTCATAGATATCAAGGATCACATAGGAAAGAGGATTGACAAGACTAACCCCGTTTTCATCCATACCGCCCAGATAGAACGGCTGGTTCCAGTAGTTTCCGATCGCAGTAAACTGCAGAAGGAAATATGCAAGATCTTTTCGCAGTTCATCTTCGGAAATACCGTTCTCAAGATCCTTTTTGTAATAAGGGTAAAGCATGACATCCATATTGCAGAGAGAACGGACCTGCAGACTGTCGACATGCTCGCTGACCATGAAATAGAGATAGATGATCAGCAGGACTTCGTAGGTGTTCCGTGGTGCGCCCGTCTCAAGGGTACAGAGGGCTTTCGCAAGACGCTCAGAGCCGTTTGTTCCCTCTGCCAGCAGACGCAGACGGCGGCACAGTGTGATCATCGCTTCATATGTTACGCGGATGGACGCATAGAAGTCCTGTTCTTCCTGTGAAAGGCAATGATCTTTGGCAAGTTTGTTTTCTGCCTCATCTGCCTCTCTGATCAGTCCCGGGAAGCCGAGGGTGAAAACTCTTTCCCATACAGGAACACTGTGGTCATAGTCCGGCCATATTGCGACGACACCGTCATGTTCCAGCTGGCCGCGGCGTTTTTCCACGTCCGGCATGATCTGACCGAATACCTCACCACGCCATGCATTGACGATGCAGCGTGCGATCGGACGGTCCAGAATATTGAGTGCCGGGAAACGGTCGCGGGGGTCGCAGGCGATGCGGGTGTGTTCCAGCAGCATCGCAAGGGCTTTTGCCTTGCGCATCGGGTGAGACTCACCGGATATCAGACGGTCATTTTCTTTGACCGCTTCGTACAGAGCCTCAGCTTCCATGCCGGATTCCGGATCAAAGATCTCATCGTGACGGATGAAGCGGTTCATGCTGTTGAACGGCTTCTGTGTATCGTGATATTTATTTAAGATATAGTCAAGGTCACAAGAATCAATGTATTCCATCATGGATTCCTTTCGCATTCAGAATTTACTTCAGGGCGTCCCAGATCTCATCCAGTTTCTTCTGCCATTTCTTTTCGTTTTTTGCGGTCATAGAAGCAAAACCGCCGGATTTCTTCTGGATGAGAAGTTCACGGAACTGGGAAGTGGGATAATCAAGAGAAGACGAAAAATACTCAAAAACATCAAGGTAGAGATTGGAACGAAGAAGGTCAAACATCTGCGCCATATCGCTGTCGGAGGAATAGCGCGTTTTCAGTGTAGTCTCAAAATACTCGGGCTGAATGGTTCTGTATGCTTCGGATGACCATGCCTCCATAACTGCACCGCTGCATTCGGGATCAACATAGGAAAGAAGCGCAAAGAACGCATTCCGCTGCACAGTGGAAATATAGTCCTCCTGATTTTCATCATAGAGCGGATACGGCAGCACACCGTAACTGAAATCCGCATTGCCGAGGATTACAGGTGCATCGCAGATAAGTCCCGCAGTGAAGAAGGAACGGCCTTCCATGAAGATCCGGTCAGCATAGTTGCCGCCGCCCGTTGCGATGTGTTCTTCATGATCGGAGTTCGGATATCCGGGATAGACGCCGGGGGTATCGTTGATGAGCGTATTGACCTTTTCAAAGATATTGGCCATGCGTTCATTGCCGTACAGCACGGTGTAGCCGGAATCGGTACGCTCTGCGCATTTACCGCCGAGGGCAAACTGGAAGCTGAGATACTTGTTGCAGTCACCGAAGGTCAGACCGTATTCATCACCGAAATCCCGCTTGTCGTCACCGTTTGCGTCACGGTAGCCAAGCATGGCAAGCTCCCGCAGATGATCCATCGTCCACTTGTGATTTCTGACGGTCTCGTAAAGGTTTTCAGTTACGTCATACTGATTCAGTTTGTCCTGGTTGAAGAACATGCAGAAGGTATGCTTGATCATGGAAAGGGAACCGTCACCGGAGGCAACATAGACAGCACCGCCCGGCATCATGTTCAGCTGGCTCTTATTCCACCAGGGCTTGGAAAAGTCGATATACGGAACCTCGGAAAGGTCAAGAAGATATTTGTCGCTGAGCATCAGATTGAGGGGATTGGAGCCGACATAGAGATCATACGCTTTGTCTTCTGCCATGACGCTCTGTGAAAGCTTCGTCATCATCTTGCTGATTCCGGCAAAATCAAAGGTTTCCTTGATGAAGTTGAATTTCAGATTCAGACGTTCTTCCACATTTCGGCCGGTGTGATAAACTGCATCATTGACCCGCGCTCCGGTCTCACCGTCGGATGCAAAGTCGTCATAATACGCACCGGCATAGTCGCCGATCAGATAGTTGAACGTTCTGCCGCCGAAATCCAGGTTATCGGGCAGCGAATCCGCTTCAAACGGTGACGCAGTTTCCGCTTCCGTTACGACGTCTGTGACAATTTCTTTTTTCTCAGTGTTTTCAGTTCCATTCTGTACCGGAGTTTCATTCCCGCAGGAAACAAGGGAGGAAAGGATCATGCCGCAGGTCAGCATAACAAGTGTGGATTTTTTTGACAGATTCATCGCTTTTTCTCCTTTTTTGTTGGTTTGTTTCAGTATAGCGGATTCTTTCGGAATTGTCCATGAACATTTAATTCAAACTGGATTTTTCGCTCAAATTGTGTTGAATTTTCGGGGATTCCATGATATAATTGCTGATGAAAAGAGGGGAACTATCATGATCGACCTGCGCGGAAAAGCATTTCACATATCCAAAATCTGCGGTATCATCCACGATGACAGCATCCATACCAATCTGGGACATGAAGGCAAGAATTCTCATGCGCATCACCTGATCTACAAGATCAGCGGACATGTGCAGTTTCATCTTTACAAAAGCGGGGAAGTCCTTGACTTTTCGCCCGGTATGATCTGCTATATTCCTCGCGGCAACAGGTATCACATCGACCGCCTGGAAGCAGGTGAAGCGCTCAGAATAGAGTTTCAAACTGAGGACGATATCCCGGATATCAAGCCCTTTTCTGAGTTGTTCCGCAATTATTCGGCATTCGGGACGCTGTTTGGAAAACTGGAAGCCTGTTATAAAGCGAGCCTTTGGAATTTTGATTACAAGACGATGTCAGTAATATATGAAATTTTCGATCTTCTTGATTCTTCCGCACGATACAGCACGGTAAGTCCTGCGGCGGAAAAAAAGGCAAGCAATGCGGTCTCTTATCTGGAAAAGCACTATATGGATCCTGCGCTCAGCATTGAGGATACGGCAGCAGAAGCCGGAACATCGGTCGCCAGTCTGCGGCGCTATTTTCAGCAGCTGTACGGTATTCCGCCGATCCAGTATCTGACACGTCTCCGCATCAATGCGGCCCAGTCGATGCTGATCGGCAGCGACCGCAGCATTGAGGAAATCGCTGTTTTTTCCGGATTCAGTGATCCATTCTATTTTTCCCGATGCTTCAAGGAACTCTGCGGGGAGACACCGCGCAGTTATCGGCGGTCAAACAAAGCCTGATTCTTCACACGCGCTCGCACTGACGGATGAAATCGTCCTGTTCCTGTCTTGAGAGATTGACAAAATAGACATTCCAGCCGCAGAGGCGGACCTGCAGGGTCTGATAGCGCTCAGGGTGCTCCTGTGCTTCGCGGAGAACTGTACCGTCGAAGATATTGCCGTGCATGGCGAAACCGCCAAGAGAAAAATAGGTTCTCACAAGACCGAGCATCGCAGCAAGACCGTCGTCTCCGGATACTGCAGTGGGATGAAGAACAAAGTCGAGGACTGTGCCGTTCGGATATCCGGCATGATCGATTTTGGCGACAGAACGGATGTAAGCCGTGATGCCCTTTTTATCCATGCAGGTGACGGCACACAGGTTTTTTGACAGCATTTCACCGTTATACCGTCCGTCCGGGGTTGCCTGTGTCTTTACTCCGTTTGTGAAACAATGGTCGATGGAGTACAGTCCTGCTTTGAAGACGCCGCCGCGGCCATTGGATTTCCCGGTGATCTCATGGGAAATGAAGTCGGAAAAATCCAGCATAACGGCATCAGCTGCCGGATCAGCGTTGCCGTATTTGTCCGGCATGTGCAGAACCTCCGCACGGAGGTTTTCGTGTCCGGCCCAGTTTTCACTGAGAATTTTTCCAAGTTCGGAAAGGGTAAGTCTCTGCTGCTCATATACCAGATGCCGGACAGCACTGACAGCGTCGGTCAGAGGAGCAATACCCATTGCATTCAGGGCACTGCTGTTGTATTTCGCACCGGCTGCATAGGCATCCCGCCCGCGTTCCACGCACACATCATACTGGCAGGACAACAGCGGGTCCGGGTAGATCTCCATATAGAGCGGCTCAAAGGTACGGATGGTATCCAGCGCTTTCCCGATCAGATGGGATATCTGTGCTTTGACTGCAGTGACAAAGTCATCGTATGTTTCCGGAATTCCGGTATCGAGGCCGATTCTGACCCCTGTTTCCGCATCTATGCCGCGGGTGAAAACATAGGACAGCGCTTTTGGCAGATTGACTGAACCGTTTCCGGTGCAGGGAATCTCCACTCCGGCAACTGCCGATTCATAGCAGCCGATAAGAACGACGTTTTTGGCGTCCTCAGGCTCGATCCCGATTCTTTCAAGGCCTTCTATGGCCTTTTCTTCGTTTAACAGCAGGATACTGGAATTTCCTCCGCGGATACAGCGCAGGACACGGGAGAGAAATGCGTCCGGGGTATGCTTTGAGATGCGGATATGCAGTTTCGGGCTGTGGATGTTCAGTTCATCATACGCATCCAGTATCATTTCAGTCAGCTCGCCTGTCTGCTCATGTCCGCATCCATCGGAACCGCCGATCATCATGGGCTGATCAAAGGGAACTCTGGCAGCCCAGAATTTGTTGAGAAAATATTTGAGCAGGTCGAAAATTTCTCCGCGGGTGAAGGTGTTTTCTGCAGTGTCGCGGAGATAGAAAGGCTCCAGCTCTACATCCAGCCGTCCGAGCGTTCTCACTCTGGCGCCGGCAATACGCTCGTGGAGGACGAAATAGACGTCCAAGAGCATCAGAGCTTCATAACAGTTCCCGGGTGCATGTTCGGAAAGGTTAGAAAGACACGCCGAAGCCATGGGATTATCTGCTTTGACAGCGTCCGAGAGACGTTTCAGAAAATGTACAATGGCTTCCAGGGTGATCTCACATGACAGATAGAAGACGGCCTGGCTTTCCGGAAGATCTGCTTTTTCTGCTCTTGCGCATCGTATCCGTTCGAGTAGCCCGGGGATGCCGAGTGTGAAAAGATTCTTTACATTGGGTGAGATATGGCCGTAGTCGGGATTCGCAGCGTATGCGCCGGCGTTTTTGGCCTGCTGCCGTTCTTCCAGAAGCGTTTTGGGGACAGAGTGCTCAAAGGTTTCCCGTTCCCATCGCCATATCCATTCGTTCATGATGCCGGCAGCGTTTATTTTGTCCTGGAAAATATCGTCTCTGTCAACAGCAAGACGGGCGTTTGACAGAAGATAGTCAAACATCTTTGCCTTGCGGATGGATTTCGGTAAGGTTTCATCGCAGGCGACAGCGGCAGCACCGGTTTTGAGTTCTTCATAGGTAAGCCCGGTATCGGGAAGCCATCTGATCTCGTCATAAGCCCGGTCAAGGTATCCCTTGTCTTTGGGAAAGGAAGGTATGTGCATAAGACACCCCTTTTCTGATTTTTGTATTTTCATTATAACAGTTAAGCAGTGCAAATGCAATCCACATACCGATTCATATTGTACTTTTCGATACATAATTTCTGGAATTTTTCTGTATTTGTTGACTTTTTCTGCCTTGTTTGTTATACTGAAAGTACCAGAGAAAGGAGGTCGTCCGTCATGAATCACCCCATCCTCTCCGATGATATTCTGATCACAGACATTGATACGGCAATCATCATGCCGCCCAATTTCAATCCTCAGCTCCGTCATTCGGACCGACCCGGTCATGGGTTTGCATATTCTGTTTCTGCTGTCATCGAATACCGGTTTGATACGGGTATCACCCTGCTTTGTACACCTGGAACACTGATCTATCTGCCAAGAGGAAGTTCCTATACGGTCAATCCGCAAAATCCCGGCTATGTGGCATGTATCAATTTCCGGATCCTTGACGATTCACAGATGAATGATCCTTTCTGTGTTCCGATCGACGATACAGCTTCTGTGGAGCGGGCCTATCACACTGCATGCCAGTGCTTATCCAGCCATCAACCCGGCTATCTCAATCGTATCCGGGCCTGTACTTATGAAATCATGTCGATTCTTCAGGCAGGGGTTTCCGCAACTTATCAGCCCACTGCCCGAATGCGCCAGGTAGATGAGACGGTACGGTATATCCATGAGCATTATACGGAAGAAGATATTTCTCTTTCTCAGCTGGTTGCCATGACAGATATCGGGGAAGTGTATTATCGAAGACTTTTCAGGGCGAAATACGGTACAACACCTGTGAAATATATCCTCAATCTGCGGATCGATTATGCAAAGCATCTTATCCGCGATTCTGCCTGTACTGTGGAGTTTGCAGCACAAATGGTAGGATTTTCCTCGGCAGCCTATTTCTGCCGCCAGTTTCGTGCTCTCACAGGCATGACACCGAAAGAATACCGGAATATGATGAGATCAGAATGAAATATTCAGTGTTCTTTGTTGGAATTATATGTCTTGCGAAATTTGTCAAAAATGCGAAACGTTTGATCGCACAAAGATGTATTCCATTTTGATCATCACTATTATTGAGACAGCAGCGCCCCCACTGTAAAAGGCAGCGGGGGCGCAAAGCTGTGATTATATAACACTTTTGGTTTACTTTTCCTTGTAATAAAGCTTACAGTGACAATATCCTTCAAAGTCCGGGTCAGCAATCTGTGCCTTGAACTCTTCACACATGCACTTATATTCCGGTTTGTCTTCCGCGCGGCACGGGCAGAATCCTTTACGGCGGCGCAGACCTTCACGAACCTGAGCCACAACAGCAGGATCACTGTTCAGTCTGACCTTCGGTTCCTTACCCAGATTCTCAGGATAAAGCATCTTGCAAAGAGCCGCTTTGAAAGTATCCTCGTCGATTGAACCGATTTCCTTATGGACGATCTTGCCGTTACGATAGAACAGAATGGTCGGTAAATCAAAAATTTCCAGTTCCATCTGAATCTCAGGGTTCTGCGTTACGTTAATGCGCATGAATTCAATACCAGGCATACGCTCAGCAATTGAATCAAAAACAGGAGCCAGAAGTTCACAGGCATAGCAGAAATCACCGTAACAGTCAACAACAGCAAACTGCGGGGTCTCCACTGCCCCATGGAACATTTCGGAATTCAATTCCTTAATCATGCCAGTACCTCCTTTGCACGTGCCGTCAGACTTTCATAAACAAAACGGAAAGCATCGTTCTCGATTGCATTTTTCACGTTTTCCTCAATACCTTCCGGATCTGTCTGACCCATTGATTCAAGTTCCTGAGTAACTGCTGTACGAATAGCAGCTTCATCTGTTACATATCCGCGTTCATCAGCATATTTATGGTCCACAAGATTTCCGACAAACTGACCACGCATTTCGTTGGCAAGATTTTTCAGGGCTTCTTCTTCAGACAGCATGTTGCCGTCCTCAGTGAAACGAAGATCAATACCCATCGACATGTTACTGTCATAGAAAGAGCGTGCCTGTGCATTTGTCCATGCCGAGACTTCCTCTTCATCAAGCTCGCATACAGCGTTCTTGATCAGATAGTCATGCATATCCATCAGGCAGCAGCGAATATTGTTTTCCTTGTTTTTGTTCTCTTCCTGGGTACGAAGATGAGCCTTCAGTTCGTCTATACTGCTAACTTCGGGGATAGCAGCCTTCTGAACCAGTTCTTCCTGACTGATGGAACGGTTCATGACGATCTTCTGTACTGTAACAGACATCTTTCTGTCATTCACAGTAATTGAAATAGAGGAACCTTTCCCAATCGCAGTCAGGTCAGTTTCAATTTCGATTCCCGGCATCTCCATATGCGGGTATAAGTAAACCGGAACATTTGCGGAAGTCACACACAAAATTCCACAGCCTTCAGCATAAGACTCGGTTTCAGCGGTTTCACCGTAATTCCGCTGCATTCCCGCAATAAGTTCATCAATC
>JAKSPR010000117.1 GCA_024404655.1 Clostridia bacterium
TAGTAGATACCGATGCGCTCACCGCCGCGGACGATGCCTTCACAGTTGACACCGAAAGAGCGGACCATGTTGATGCAGCCCTGTGCAATGGGATTGTCGGGGAGCTTGGTGACAAATGCGGTATCCATACCAAGCTGCGCCGCAGCAATGGCGACGTTTGCTTCCGCACCGCCATAGGTCAGCTCCAGCTGGTCGTTCTGACCGAACCGGAGATAGTCAAAGGGAGCAAGGCGCATCATGATTTCACCGAAGCAGACGATCTGTCGGGTGCTTTGTTTTGCTTTCATCGTGTTTGTCCTTTCTGATTTCAAAGATATTTACTTTCCGCCGCGGACCTTCCACATCTCGTCCGCTGCGCGCATAATTCCGATTTTGCCGGATTCGTAGGTCAGGCCGCCCTGCAGAAATGCCGTATAGGGCGCACGCAGAGGACCGTCAGCCGATAATTCAATAGAGGAACCCTGCACAAATGCGCCTGCCGCCATAATGACTTCATCCTGATAACCCGGCATCGCCCACGGTTCCGGCGTGACGAAAGCGTCCACGGGAGAACCGGACTGAATGCCGCGGCAGAAGGCACAGAGCCCTTCGGGTGTGCCGCACTGTACCGTCTGAATGATGTCGTGACGGTCATCGTTCCAGCGCGGGGAGACGACACAGCCCATGGCTTCAAAAAGATATGCCGCAAGAGCCGCCGTTTTCAGCGCCTGCGCCACCGTGTGCGGCGCATAGAAAAATCCTTTGTAAAGAGAACGGGAGGTGCCCAGCGTCGCACCGACTTCCAGACCCACACCGGGGGAGGTCAGACGGTAGGAGGCAAGCTCCACAGCCCGCGCAGTACCGGCAAGATATCCGCCGGATTCCGCCATGCCGCCGCCGGGATTCTTGATGAGGGATCCCACGATCAGATCGGCACCCACTGCCGTCGGCTCCGTATCTTCGGTAAATTCACCGTAGCAGTTGTCCACCATGACGTAGGCGGAGGAGTGCGCTTTGACGACCTTCACAATTTCCCCGATCTCGGCGACGGAGAGGGTGGGACGGTTTAAGTAACCTTTGGAACGTTGAATAAAGACCACTTTGACTTTAGTGCCAAGTGTGTCAAGTGCTGCGGCGATCTGCGGAAGATCCACTGACCCGTCGGGGAGCAGATCGATCTGACGGTACTCCACACCGAAATCTTTCAGAGAACCGTTCTTTTTGTCGTCTTTGATGCCGATGACTTCGGATAACGTGTCGTAGGGCTGATTGGTCACGGAGAGCAGAATGTCACCGGGACGCAGAAGACCAAAGAGACCGATGGTCAGAGCCTGCGTGCCGTTGGCAATGGAGTGGCGCACAAAGGCGGATTCCGCACCGAAGACGTCGGCATAGATCGCATCCAGCGTTTCACGGCCTTTGTCGTCGTAGCCGTAGCCGGTGGTTCCGGCAAAGAGGGAATCGGAGACACGATGCTCTGCAAAGGCTGCAAGGACACGCTGTGTCCCACGGAAGGCAACCGCATCAAAGGCGGCGAAACGCTCAGCAAGAGCCGCTTCGGCCTCCGCGGTCAGAGAGAGTATTTTTTCAGAAAAAATCGGGAGCTGCATGATAAATCCTTTCTAATGTCTGCACAAAGCCTGGCTTGAGCACCCACCCGTCAGAAAGTTTTGATCAAGCTTTTTCAAAAGCTTGCGGTTTCAAAAGGCAGAGCCTTTTGTCGCCGCCCGCAGGCGGCGAAATATCCTGACGCCAAAAAGCGCTGTTTCTCTTTCGTTTCCCGGGTTTTCGCCTTCGGCGAAAACGTACTCTTCTTTTCAAGAGAAAAAGAGAAAAGGAAAAAGGACAATGAGCCGGACTTCTATCTTAATGCTTTTGAAAACAACTTATAAACTTCAAAACTTCATCACATAATCCTTGAACGCCCGGCCCCGGACTTCAAAGTTCGGAAATGCATCAAAGCTTGCACAGGCGGGGGAGAGGATCACAATGTCCCCGGGCTCTGCCATCTTCCGCGCTTCGTCAATGGCACGGTAGAAATCCGGCTCGGAGACCATCGGGATCCCGGCTTTCATAAATCCATCGTCTGCTTCCAATGCCGCACGGATCTTTTCGCCCGTCGCACCGGTCAGAATAATGCCTTTTGCATGCTCGGTAAGAGGCGCACAGAGCGGATCAAAGGGAATGTGCTTGTCATAGCCGCCTAAGATGATAATCAACTTCTGCTTAAAGGCAAGCAGAGCCGCAATGGTCCGGGTGGGACTGGAATCAATGGAGGAATTGTAGTATTTCACTCCATCTTTTTCGCAGACAAATTCTTCCCGGTGCTCCACACCGCCGAAGGTGCGCGCAACTTCACCGATGGTGTCAATGTCCACATAACCGCGGACCGCGGCAATGGCAGTCATGTAGTTCTCCACATTGTGCCGGCCGGGAATGAAAATATCGGAGGTCTTTAAGATCGGATAGGGCTCTTCTCCGGAAGCGCTGATGAGACAGATCTCGCCGTCTTTTTCAAAGATCACCGCATCCGCTCCGTCACCGGGCACAAGCTCCCGCTTGGAGGAAAAATAGGTCACGTGCCCCGGTGCTTCGCTCGCCATTGCCCGCGTTACCTCGTTTTCATAGTTCAGAACCAGACGGTCAAATTCGGTCTGATGCAGAAAGATCGTCTTTTTCGCTTCAATATATTCGTCCATGCCCGTGTGCCAGTTCAGATGGTTGGGCGTGACGTTGGTGACACAGGCAACGGCAGGGGACTGCTTCATCGCCTGTAACTGGAAGGAGGAAAGCTCAAGGACCGCATAGTCGTCTTCCGTCATGGCTTCCACTTCCGGCAGAAGCGGCTTGCCGATGTTGCCGCCCACATAGACATGGCGGGAGCCGCCTTCTTTTTCGCACTGCTTTGCAAGCAGCGTGTAGACGAGGGTCGTCGTGGTCGTCTTGCCGTCACTGCCCGTGACCGCAAAGAGATGCGCCGGACAAAGCTCGAAGAAGACTTCCATTTCGGAGGTTAATACCGTGCCCTTTGCGACAGCTTCGTTGAACTGCGGCAGGTCGGGCCGGATACCGGGAGCTTTGAAGATCATGTCTTCGTCGATATTTTCAAGATAGTCGTCTCCTAAAATCAGGGAAACGCCTTTTTGGGTCAGCTTGTCGGCGGTGTCTTTCATTGCATCGTAGGTCTTTTTGTCGCGCCCCACAACACTTGCACCGCAGGAGAGCAGAAAATCAATGACCGGAAGATTGGAGATACCAAGCCCGATCACGGCAATGCGCTTGCCGTTTATGTCATTTCTGAACCGGTTCAGCTTCTCATTCATGGAATCACATTCCTTTCTTTGCTGCATGAAATGATACTATCTATATATTATATAGAATTTTCTTCAATTTAGCAATAGTTTCCGCTGAATTTTCCGAGGAAACCCGTATTTTCCGTGGAAATCATAGGCGGCAGAATCAAAAGCGATACTTTTTCCTCCCCTTCCCACCCGAAATATAAACACATCCAACCACAAAAAACAGCAGCCGCACTCACCATGCAGCTGCTGTAAAGAACGTTTCTGAATTCCTTGATGATGTTGACTCTGATGACATTCTCGATGCCGGAGATCTTCTCTGCGGCGTCAGCGGGAAGCTCACCGCCGATTTCCAGAATGGTGTACGCATAATCCTTCTTGGAACGGTTCACCATGTTTTCGACGTTGATGCCTTCGGCGGAGATAACAGCGGTGATGCTGTTCAGAATGCCGGGCACATTCTTGTGCATGACACAGATGCGGCAGTCACCGGTGTGGGGAAGCTCTGCATCCGGATAGTTGACGGAGTGGCGGATGTTGCCGCACTCAAGGAAGTCGATCAGCTCACGTGCTGCCATGACAGCGCAGTTGTCTTCGGATTCTTCGGTGGAAGCACCCAGATGCGGCAGAGCGATGATGCCGGGAACGTTGACGGTTTCTTCTGTCGGGAAGTCGGTGACATAGCGGGCGATCTTGCCGGATGCGATGGCGTCCTTGACGTCCTGTGCGCAAGCGAGGTCGGCACGGGAGAAGTTCAGGATGCGGACACCGTCCTTCATCTTAGCGATGTTCTCTTTGCCGAACATGCCGCGGGTCTCGGGCGTGGAGGGAACGTGAACGGTGATGTAGTCGCAGGTCTCGAAGATCTCATCCATGCTTGCGGCACGGCCGACCTTGCGGGACAGCTTCCATGCAGCGTCAACGCTCAGATAGCTGTCGAAACCGATGACTTCCATACCGAGATCGTGTGCTGCGTTTGCAACCAGAGCACCGATAGCGCCCAGACCGATGACACCGAGCTTCTTGCCGATGATTTCATGACCTGCAAACTTGGACTTGCCCTTTTCGACCTGCTTTGCAACGTCCATTTCTTCGGTCTTGACAAGGGTCTTTGCCCATGCCGCACCGTCCGTGATGTCACGGGATGCGAGCATCAGACCGCAGATGACAAGCTCCTTGACGGCGTTTGCATTTGCACCGGGGGTGTTGAAAACGACGATACCGTTTTCTGCGCAGCGGTCAACGGGAATGTTGTTGACGCCGGCACCTGCACGGGCGATAGCCTTCAGTTCGGGATTGAAAACCATATCGTGCATGGCAGCGGAACGGACCATGATGGCGTCGGGAGCGGTCACACCTTCACCGACGGTATACTTTGCGGTATCGAAATTGTCGGTACCGATCTTGGCGATCTTATTGAATAACTGAATATTGTACATGACGGACGTCTCCTCTTATGCGTTCTTGGGGTTGTTCTTTGCAAACGCATCCATGAAAGCGATCAGCTTCTCAACGCCTTCGATGGGCATTGCGTTGTAGATGGATGCGCGCATGCCGCCGACGGAACGGTGGCCCTTGATGTTCTTGAAGCCAGCAGCGTCAGCTTCCTTGGCAAACTTCTTGTCGAGGTCAGCGTCGCCGGTGACGAAGGTGACGTTCATCATGGAGCGGTATTCCTTTTCAACGGGAGCGATGTAGTAGCTCTGGTTGTCAAGGTAGTCGTAAAGAACCTTGCACTTCTTGATGTTGTATGCCTTCATGGCTTCCAGACCGCCCAGCTCCTTGATCCACTCAAAGACGAGCTTTGCCATGTAGATGGGGTAGCAGGGGGGAGTGTTGTACATGGAATCGTTGTCTGCCTGGGTCTTCCAGTCGAGCATGACCGGAATATCGGCACGGGACTGACCCAGCAGATCCTCACGGACGATGACGATGGTCAGACCGGCGGGAGCGATGTTCTTCTGTGCGCCTGCATAAATGACGCTGAACTTGGTGACATCGACCGGCTCACTCATGATGCAGGAGGACATATCGGCGACCAGCGGGATATCACCGGTGTCGGGGATATAGTTGAACTTGGTACCGTAAATGGTATTGTTGAAGCAGACATGGACATAGTCGGCATCGGGACGGATATCCGCACGGGTGATCTGCGGGATATAGGTGTTGTTCTTGTCCTCAGAGGATGCGATGCACTTTGCGTCGCCGTACTTCTGGGCTTCCTTCCATGCCTTCTTGGAGAACTGACCGGATACAATGTAGTCAGCCTTGTGGTTCTTGTTCATCAGGTTCAGCGGAACTGCTGCAAACTGGGTGGAAGCACCGCCCTGGAGGAAGAGGACCTTATAGTTGTCCGGAATGTTCATCAGCTCACGGATGAGCGCCTGAGCTTCGGCAATAATCGCTTCATACGCCGGAGATCGATGGCTCATCTCCATGACGGACATACCGGAATCCCCGTAACAGCACAGCTCGGAAGCTGCTTTCTCCAGCACGGGAAGCGGTAACATGGACGGGCCTGCAGAAAAGTTGTACACTCTGTTCATAACGAATCTCCTTTGTTTTTGATTGCAAATCATGTTGCATAGTATTTCAGCCCCCGCTTGGCGGAGGTCTGCGCGAACCGACGGTGTAAAATCGGGTCGTTAGCACATATTATAATACATCGTGAAAGATTTGTCAATATAAAAATTCAAAATTGGAAGCAGAAATTCAAAAAAATGCCGTAATTCTGCATTTTTGTCTGCAATTTTTGCAACTGCGATGCAATTTATCTGTCATACAGGATGGGGGTGGCCCATGCGTGCATGCCGTTTTCGTCGATGAGTTCCACGCGGACGAAGCGGTCCTGCGCTCTCATGCGGAACTCGGCTTCGGTGACAGCTTCACCGCAGACCGAACGTCCGCCGCACCAGACGGAGCCGGTATAGAAAACAACGGAGCGGACAGGGGTGCAGTTTACCTTCACCATGATGTCGCCGTTATCCTCACGGCGGGTGGAAAGGGAGAATTTCGGTCCCTGAGTGGCAAAGAAGCGTCCTGCACGGATGGCTTCCACAATGGCGTCGTCGGTCAGCTCGTCCGCCTGGACCCAGATGTAGGAAAGGCACTGCTCACCGTCATAGAAATGGGTGTCGTCATCTGCGATGCAGGGAATGACACAGCCGCGGGCCGCGCACTGGTCAATGACCTCGCCGGAGTAGGGGCGGCAGTTGTGAGGCAGACCGGAGACGGAATTGTAGATCTCCGTCGCGTCATAGCCGTGGATGGACATGACCTGATCGCAGGTGTCCATGGACCACGCGGGATGGGCAAGGATGGCAACTCCCCCGTGGGCGTGGATGGTATCGACGATATCCTGTCCTGCGGGATCGCCGCCCTCGCGGGAGATCATGGGATCCTCTTTCATGCCGATGCCCAGGATATGGAAGACGCCTTTCAGAATATCCGCGCCGTTGATGTTGTATTCAAGGCCGGAGAGCAGCAGCAGGCCGTCCTCGGTCATATAGGAAGGCGCATATTTCCAGTGATCGGTGAGCGCAAGAAAATCGTAGCCGTTTTCACGGTAGAGGGCGATGACGTCCTCGGGAGAACGTCTGCCGTCGGAGCGGGTCGTGTGGGTGTGGAGATTGCCTTTGAACCATTTTTTTCCGTTTTCATCAATAAACATGATCATTGTCCTTTCTGAAATCATGTGATAATCAAAGTATATTATTCAAAGTATAGCATAAAAATCAGGGAATTGCAATTCTTATGTAAAAAATTTTCTTTTTTCTGCATACATCGGCACTTGACATTGCATGGATATCGTGATATGATGAAAACACAGCAGGAACTGCGCTTGCGTATCGGGTGACAGTGCGGGCAGAGACGATTTGATGAACTCCCGGCGGTTTTCCCGAAAACAGAACGGTTTTCAGAATCCTGTGCACCCGTGGGATGCACCTGAAAGGAAGTACATATATAATGATGACATATCAAGAGACCCTTGCGTGGATGCACACGATGCCGCGGACGCGGACAGCACCGACGCTGGAGCGCATCCGGGTTTCGCTTGCGATGCTGGGAAATCCGGAAAAGAAGCTGGCCGGGCGGTTCATCCATGTGACGGGGACCAATGGGAAAGGCTCGTTCTGTGCTTTCACATCGTCTGCTCTGCAGAGAGCGGGCTATAAGACAGGCCGCTTCATTTCCCCTTTCATCATGGAAATCCGGGAGCGTATGGAGATAAACGGCGTGCCGATTTCAGAGGAAGAAGTCATCACGCTCGGCAGCCGCATCCGGGCGGCGGTGGAGCGCATGACCGCGGAAACCGGGCTCACGCCGCTGGAATTTGAGCTTGTCACCGCCATGGGTCTGCTCTGGTTTGCTGAGCAGGACTGTGATCTTGTGGTGCTGGAAGTGGGCATCGGCGGCATGCACGACCCGACCAACGTCGTTGTACCGCTGCTCTCCGTCATCATGCGCGTGGACTACGACCACACGGAGCTTCTCGGCGATACGCTGACCGCCATAGCCGCAAACAAGGCGGGCATCATCAAAGAAAACGCCCCCTGCGTCCTCTATGCGGACAACGAGCCGGAGGTCATAGAAACCGTCCGCGCCCGCTGCAAAGAAACGCACAGCTCCCTGATCCTCCCAGAATCTGCAGAGACCGGCGTCATCGAAGCCGTTCCGGGCCGTCTTGTGTTTTCCTACCGAGGGGAGCAGTACACGCTGCATCTTTCCGGCCTTTATCAGCTGCAGAATGCCCTCTGCGCCATTGAGGTGCTCCGCACACTGCCGATACTCGGCTATCCCGTGTCTGGTGAGGACATCCGACTGGGCCTCGGAGACGCCACGTTCCCCGCACGGTTTGAAGTGCTGAAAGCGCAGGATACCGTCATCCTCGACGGTGCCCATAATGGCTCCGGCAGGCATGCCATGCGGGCGAAACTCGTGGGCTATTT
>JAKSPR010000118.1 GCA_024404655.1 Clostridia bacterium
CAAGCGGCCGGGAGAACGAGAGGGCGCGGGAGGGGGGAGAGGGGGCGGCGTGGAGCCCCCTCTCCCTCCTTCCGACAGCGTCTCCCGGCGTATGCTGTAAAAAATAGCTCTCCTGCCAAGGAAAAATAAAAAAGTAAAAACATCCCCGGCGGCCAAAGCCGCCGGGGAAAAGAAATCTTCGCTTCAAATTAAGCCTTCTTGGCTTTCCCTTCTTTCAAAGAAGGGAAAATCTTCTCCAGTATCACCGAGAACATGTTGATGATCGGCCCTAAACCAAGCGCTGTCAGCAGCGTTCCGATTCCGATCAGAGAACTTCCCGTCGCCAGTATTCCGATGACAGCGGAGCTGTCCAGAATGATCCGCGCCCAGAAATAGGGGAATTTCGGATGCCGCTCACAGAACATGATCGGAATGACATCATAGGGCGCAATACCGAGATCCGCTTCCTGATAGATGGCAAGCCCGAGCGAAATGACAGGCAGTGCAACCAATAACAGCAGGACGCGCATGGGCAGCGTCTGCGGTGTCGGCAGAGCCAGCGACTCATGGGTGTCAAGGAAGAACTGTACCGCATAGCTGACAAGAAACCAGTTGATGAACGTGCCGATGTGGATGTACTTCCGTCCCCAGATGATTTCAAAGGTAAAGCAGAGCAGATTGAAGGTCCATGTGTAGATGCGGTAGTCGATGTTGAAGAACGCGGAGACCGACATGCACATGCCGTTGAAGGGGTCAATACCGAGATCGGCAACTTTGGACATGGCAACACCGAGACCGATGATGACGTTGCCGAGAATACAGGCAAGAATATGAAGGATCAGCGTTTTGCGGTCGTATTTTTTCATAATATGATTCAGGGCTTTCGCTTTGCGAAAGCTTCCTTTCTTTGGGAATTGGGGCTGGTTTTGCGAAGCAAAATCGTCGTCGTAAGACGGCGAAAGCTACAAAACCTGCGTGAAAATCTATTTTTCACGCTTAGTCCTTTGAGTGAGTGTAATGGATTCGGGTCTCATTATATCACAGAAACCGGCGGAAGTAAAGATATAAATTGCCATTCGGTGAGAAAAAAGTCTTGCGTATTGGGAGAAAGCAGTGTATAATAGATTTACAAATCCAGATAAGAGGTGTCAACTCCATGCTTGATAATTTTTATTATCGGTTAAAACATCACATGCCCTGTACCGTCGTTTTTCTGGGCGGCTCCATCACGGCAGGCGCAGGTGCTTCGTCTTATGAGAAATGCTATGTCGGAAGAATGTCCGCATGGCTTGAAAAGAATTATCCCGAAACAAAATTTACGTTCGTCAATTCCGGCATCGGCGCAACGGGTTCTTCCCTCGGTGTTTACCGCTGCGAAAGAGACGTCACCGCATATAAGCCCGATCTTCTGGTTTATGAATTTGCCGTCAATGATCAGGACTTTGATTTCATTGAGGTCGGCAAGAATACAGAGGCCATTTACCGCAAGCTCTGGAAGGTCAATCCCTATGCGGATATTCTGAACCTTTATAATATGACCATGTGGATGTCGGATATCCTCGACGCCGGCGGCGTCCTTCCGGCAAGAACGGCACAGATCGCCTGCGCCTGCTACTACGGCGGTATTCCCCACTGCAACGTGGGCGAGGCCATCCGCGCAAAGACCATCAATGAGAGCTGGGACTGGAATCAATTCCAGTATACCAAGGACTGCACCCATCCCAATGACGCAGGCTATGAGGTTATTGACGGCATCGTGACAAAGACCCTTGCAGAAGCTTTTGCAGGCTGTACGGGAGAGACCCAGACGCCCCGTACCCTCCCCCCGCGCCTGTTCTCCGAACATCCTCTGGATAACGCCCATATCGAGGACTCCTTCAACGCCGATTACACAGGCTGGGAAAAGATCGACAAGTCCCTCGGCGCATATCCTCACTATATCGAATCGGATAAACCCGGTACTTCGCTCACCTATACGTTCCATGGCTCCCGCATGAGCCTGTTTGCCCAGATGGGCAAGGACAGCGGCGATCTGATCGTCACCGTCGACGGCGGAGCACCGTTTACCCGCAGCCTGTGGGACGTCCACTGTCCGTATTTCGATCGTACCACGGAGGTCTCTCTGGTGCGCGATCTTGACGAGGGCGAACACACCGTGACCATCACCGTCAGCGAAGATAAGGCCGAAGGGTCACAGGGACACATGATCCGTATCGCTGCATTCCTGATCGCATAAACTGTATTTCTTTGAAAAGGGGGAGCATACCCGTGGCAAAATCAGAAATCCGCATGGACGGCGGCGTTCCCGCCCTGTTTGCGGACGGGGTGAAAATTCCCGCCGCCGCATATATCACATACCGGACCGAAAAGGCCTGTTATGAGGATTTCGCTGCTGTCGGCTGTCGGCTGTACTCGGTGCCGATCTTCTTTGCAGAGCGTACCATCAACGAAATCTCCCAGCTGGAACCGTTCGTCAAAGGCATCTTTGAGCAGAAGGGCAAACCGGATTTTTCCATTGCGGACAGGGAATTTGAAAAAATTCTCGCCGCCTGCCCCGATGCGCTGATCTTTCCGCGCGTCAATCTGTCCATGCCTCTCTGGTGGGAAGCGGAAAACCCGGATGAGCTTTTGTACGAGGGCAGAACGGAGCATCATCGCCCCTGCTTTTCTTCCGACAAATGGGCGGAGGATACCAAGGAACTGCTGGGAGCTCTCATCGCTCATATCCGGCAGGCACCGTATGCGGAACATATTATCGGCTATCAGCTGGCAGGCGGCAATACGGAGGAATGGTTCCCCTTTGATATGAAGGGCTCCCTGGGAAAGCGTACCGATGAAAAATTCGCCGCTTATCAAAAAGAACCGGGTATCGCAGGAACTGAAGCCGAATTTTACGCCTTCTTATCCCATACCGTCGCCGCACGGATTGCGGAATTTGCGGCGTTTGCAAAGAAGTGCGAGAATCATGAGCAGGTCATCGGTACTTTCTACGGCTATACCTTTGAATGTCCCGACCGGAATCTCTGCCATCATGCGCTGGGAGAGCTTCTGGAAAGCCCCGATGTGGACTTCTTCTGCTCCCCGGCATCCTATATGGATCAGCGCGTGCGGTGCTTTGATACCCCTTATATGCTGCCGCTGCATTCCCTTGTTTTGCACGGAAAGCTGTACTTTATCGAAAACGATGTGCGCACGCACCTCACCACTCCGCCGAATAAGAATCCCCATTATAACACCGAGGTCTGGCAGCCTAAAGACAAGGGCGATACCATCGAGCTTCTGAAACTGCAGTTTGCAAGAGCTCTGACCCATGACCACGCGCTCTGGTGGTTTGATATGTGGGGCGGATGGTACCGGGACGATGATTATCTCGCTTTGTTCCGGAAGTTCTTTGCTCTGAACAGGGAGGCGCTTGCAAAGCCCGGAAAGAGCCTTGCACGATGTGCGGTTTTCATCGACGAGCGCGCTCTTTCCCATCTGACCGATCAGAACGGCGCGGAGCGGATGCTCGGCTACTGTTACCGGAAAACGCTGGGGCTGATGGGCGTCCCGTATGATATCTATCTCGCCTCCGATTATGAGGCGGTCAGGGATCACTACGACGCACACATCGTCTTCTGTCAGAAAATGACGCCGCTTCTTAAAACAATTCTTGCTGACACACCGGAGCGGAAGCAGATCATCACGGCAGAGCATCAGCCGACGGCAAAAGAGCTGCGGGACTTCTGTATTGGCTGCGGCGTGCCGATCTATACCGAAGAGGATGCCGTGATCTTTGCAAACGAAAGCTATCTCTTTGTTTATACACATACGAGGGGAACTCTGCACCTGCATCTGCCGAAGAATCTGCGTTTGAAACCCATCCTCGGCGACTGGGACGGTATCACGGAAACGGAACTGCCCGTAGGATGCGGCTATCTTTTTGAACTGCAGGAAGAAAAGGAGACAACAACATGAAAAACACGCTGATCTGTGCGGGAAATGAGACATATTCCCATTACCGTATTCCCGGTATGACGGTCACGGCCAAGGGCACGCTGCTCATTTATTTTGAGGCACGGCGCACCATGAGCGACTGGGCCAATATGGATATCCTTCTGTACCGCTCCGAGGACGGCGGGGAGAGCTTTTCCGAACCCATTGTGATCGCCGGCGGAACGGAGCAGTTCCCGACGGTGAATAATCCCGTCTGTATTGCGGAGCCGGACGGCACGCTTCACTTCCTCTACTGCCGCGATTATTCCGTGGAGGGGGGAGACGTGTTCTATCGCCGTTCCGATGACGACGGGAAAACATGGTCGGAACCCCGCAATATCATGGCGTCCACCCGCCCGGATTACCACAACGTTATCGCCTGCGGCCCGGGACACGGTATCTGTACAAAGAACGGTATGCTTCTGACCCCGGTGTGGATGGTGCCGAAGTCGGCAAACGTACCCGTCCGCGCTCACAATCCTGCGCAGATCTCGACCCTGTATTCCCTCGATCATGGTGATACGTGGCAGCTTGGAGAGATCATCCCGGCCTCGTCCACAGTCCCCGATCCCAATGAGACCCAGGCGGCGGAGCTTTCCGACGGTTCGATCTACTTAAACGTCCGCACCACCGGCTCCGGCTGCAGAGCATATACGAGAAGCAAAACCGGATATTCCGGCTGGGACGATCTGCAGCGGGATGAGACCCTGATTGACCCGACCTGCTTCGGCAGCGTGGTGTCGGCAGGAGGGAAGCAGCTCGGCTTCGTCAACTGCTGTTCAAAAACGGAACGGCAGAATCTCGTCTGCCGGTATTCCTCCGACGGCGGGAAAACGTGGGAAAAGTCCATTACCGTGGAACCCGGGGACGCCGGATATGCCGATATCGCCGTAATGCCGGATGGAACGGTCTGCGTGCTCTATGAACAGCGCTTCGGCGAGTGCGACAGACTGGCAAGATTCCGGATGGACGAACTGAAATAAAAGAATACATACCAGAATCATATCCGAACATAAGGAGAAAACAACATGAACATTACGTACCAGAAATCCATTGACGTCCGTTATGACGTAGACGTTTTCATCGCCGGAGGCGGCCCCGCGGGCGTCGCTGCGGCTGTCAGCTGTGCAAGACAGGGCAGAAGCGTCTTTATCGCAGAAGGCTTTTCCGCTTTCGGCGGCGCTGCTGTCACCATGCTTGTTCCCGCTTTCATGACTTTCGGCGACGGCATCAACTTCCTTGCCGCAGGTATCGGCAGCGAGGTCTATGATAAGCTGAAGGCAGACGCGTTCCCCCGCTGGAAACGCTATTGCCCCATGTGCATCCCCGCAGAAACCCTCAAACTGCTCTATGATGATATGGTAGACGAGAGCGGCGCAAAGTATATGTTCCACTGCAATGTCATTGATACCGTGGTGGAAAACGGCGAGATTCAGTATGTGATCTGCTCCGCAAAGGGTTCTGTCTTTGCGGTCCATGCCAATATCTATATCGACTGTACCGGTGACGGCGACCTTGCCAGTTACGCAGGCGCGGAATGTGAATTCGGCGACGAACAGGGCAGAACCATGGCAACCACACTCTGCGGTATCTGGACAGGCGTTGACTGGAGCCGCGTCAAGGGACCGGACAGCAGACGGCTGGAGGACGCATTCAAGGATCATATCTTCGTCAATGAAGACCGCCATCTGCCCGGTATGTGGAGACTGATGGAGGAAACCGCCAATGCAGACGGTACCCATAACGCGGACGGCGTCGGCGGCTCCAATGCGGGCCATGTTTATGACGTTGACGCAAGAGACGCAGCATCCCTCACCAAGGGCATCGTCCGCGGCAGACATCAGCTGCTGGAATACCGCAGATACTATAAGGAGTATCTCGACGGTTATGAGAATGCAGAGATGGTCGCATCCGCACCGTACCTCGGCATCAGAGAGAGCCGCCGCGTGCTCTGTGATTATAAACTGGTCCTCGATGACTTCAAGCGTCAGGCTACGTTTGACGATGAGATCGGACGGTATTCTTATAATATTGATATTCATTCTCCCACCAATGATAACGCGGGATATGATAAGTTCATCACGGAGCATACGTCTTTCCGCTATAAACAGGGCGAGAGCTATGGTATTCCGTACCGCGCACTGGCAGTCAAGGGATTGACCAACCTGCTGGTCGCAGGACGGTGCATCAGTACGGACAGACACATGCAGTCCTCCGTCCGCGTCATGCCCGGATGCTATATCACAGGTCAGGCGGCTGGTATTGCGGCGGCTGTGGTCTGTGACGCACACGGTAAGGACGTCCATAATGTTGACGTCCATGAGATCCAGTCCCGCCTTGCCAAGATGGGCGCTTATCTGCCGAACTTCAAGGCGTGAACACGAATAGTCACACAAAAACGGACACCCAAATGAGTACACTTCTCAACTTAAACGGCCTCTGGCAGTGCTCCGGTACTGACGGCGGCGAACATACTTTTTCCATTCCCGGCACTGTCCCCGGCTGCGTCCATACGGATTTGCAGCAGGCGGGACTTCTGCCGAAGAACCTTTTCTATCGGGATAACGCAGAACTCTGCCAGTGGGTCGAGAACTGTGATGTCACATACGAACGTGATTTCACCCTTGATTCCGTCCCGGAGCATACGTATCTCACCTTCGACGGCCTCGACGTATACTGCGAAATCTATGTCAATGATACCCCGGTCGGCTCGGCAGACGATATGTTCATCCCGTTGAGCTTCCCCGTGGACGGGGTTCTCTGTGCCGGGACCAACCACATCAGCGTCCGGTTCCGCTCTCCGGTAAAGGAAGTGGAGGGCAGACCGAAACGCTCCGGCGCATTTACCACAGAACGTCTCTATACCCGCCGCATCCAGTGTACCTATAGCTGGGACTGGGTCGCGCGGTTCGTCACCATGGGTATCTGGCGGGATGTCCGTCTGGAAGTCCGCGGAGCGGACCAACTGGATGACGTGTACGTCACAACCAAGAATATCAATCCCTATTCTGCACAGATCGCCGTCCGCGCTGCTTTTTCCGGTCTTACCGGGAATGGCTGGGTCACGATGACGGTTTATTCCCCCGATGGCGTGCGTGTCTGGAACAAACGCCGCAGACTGCTGGCAACCGCAAAGGATGCCGATCATACCGTCATCAGCGAGATCATTGATATCGTCAATCCAAAGCTCTGGTATCCCGCAGGATATGGAGAGCAGCCGCTTTATACGCTTGAAATCGAGGGCGCGGACGGAGAAATCACCCGGCAGCCCTTTGGTATCCGTACTGTCGTCATCCTTGAAACCGTGGACGCTCCGGACAGCAAAGAGGCGGAAAAAGCACGGAAGTATAAGGAATACGACCACTATCGGGAGTGGGACCGCAACGAGGAATCCTCTGCGTTCATCCTGCTCATCAACGGCGTGCGTATCTTCTGCCGCGGTGCAAACTGGGTGCCCTGCGATCCGTTCCCCTCGGCGGAGACCGATGAAAAGATCGACGGCCTTGTGAAAACTGCAAGAGCGGGTAACGTAAATATGCTCCGCGTCTGGGGCGGCGGTATCTTTGAGCATGACGCTTTCTATTCCGCCTGCGATAAATACGGTATTCTTGTGACACAGGACTTCCTCATGGCCTGCGGAAACTACCCTGAAGAAGACGATGACTTCATTGAAAAGCTGAAAAAGGAAGCACGGGCGGCAGCGCTGGCGCTGCGCAACCATCCGTCCCTTGTCTGGTGGTCCGGCGATAACGAAAATGCAGTCGCGGGCGACGAAAACAAGGAATCCTATAACGGCCGCCGCGCGGCACTGGAGGCCATCGGGCCGGTGCTTTCGGAACTCGACCCGGAGCGGCGCTTCCTGCCCTCCAGCCCTTACGGCGGTGTGCCTTATGCCTCCGGCGTGCGTGGAACAACTCATAATACGCAGTTCCTTGGCAACTTCTTCGGCTGGGTACGGGACGGCGATTTCTCTGATTACCGCGCGTATTTTGCCGAGTATCTTGCCCGCTTCCCAGCAGAACAGCCGGCACTGGGCATGCCTTATGTATCGTCTCTTGAAAAGTTCCTTGATGAGGAAGATATCTTCGGCGATGATACCGCCATGTCCGAATATCATACGAAGAATAACCCCGGCCTCGGTTCGATCTCCCTTTACGGCTATATCGACCGCATGGCAAAGGGCATTTTCGGGGGCTATACCTCCGGTGCGGACCGGGTGAAGAAA
>JAKSPR010000119.1 GCA_024404655.1 Clostridia bacterium
ACTCCCGTGTTTATGAACGTAGGCACTCAGGCTGCAATCAAAGGCGGTATCTCAGCCGCTGACCTCAAAGAACTCGGCTGTCAGGTTGAGCTTTCCAATACTTATCATTTACATGTCCGCCCCGGCGACAAGCTCATCAAGGAAATGGGCGACCTCGAGCGCAACTACGGCGGTATCAAGAACATGCCCGGTCTGCCCTCTGCTGTTTTCATTGTTGACCCCAAGAAGGAAAAGAACGCAGTTCTCGAAGCAAAGAAGCTCGGTATTCCGGTTGTTGCAATCGTTGATACCAACTGCGATCCCGATGATGCAGACTACATCATCCCCGGCAACGATGACGCTATCCGCGCTATCAAGCTGATTGCATCCGTTCTCGCTGACGCTGTCATCGAAGGCAAGCAGGGCGAACAGAATGCTCCCGCTGCAGAAGAAGCAGCTCCCGCAGACGCTGAATAAGTTTCGGCAGAAAAATACGAAATACGGAGGAAATCAAAATGGCAAACATTTCCGCTAAGGACGTAGCTGAGCTCCGCAAGAAGACCGGCTGCGGCATGATGGAGTGCAAGAAGGCACTCGTTGAAGCAAACGGCGATATGGATGAAGCGATCAAGGTCCTCAGAGAAAGAGGTATCGCTGTCGCTGCAAAGAAGGCTGACAGAATCGCAGCTGAAGGTGTTGTTGACATCGCAATCGAAGGCAATGTCGGCGCAATCATCGAAGTCAACTCCGAAACCGACTTCGTTGCAAAGAATGATACCTTCAAGACTTTTGTTGCAAACCTGCTCCACATCATCGTCACCAACAAGCCCGCTGACGTCGCTGCTCTGAACGCTTGCGTTTATGAGGGTGAGACCACCGTTGAAGCAAAGCTGAAGGAACTCATTTTCCAGATCGGTGAGAATATGTCCATCCGCCGCTTCGACGTTGTTGAAGGTGATCTCGTTTCCTACATTCACGGCAAGGGCCAGATCGGTGTTCTCGTTAAGTTCGAGGCTGAGGACGCTGCCGCTGCAAATGAGGCATACGCTGAAGTCAAGAAGAACATCGCTCTGCACATCGCAGCTCAGAACGCTGTTCCTTACATCTGCAAGGAAGACGTTCCCGCTTCCGTCATCGCAGAGGAGAAGGAAGTTCTCGTTGCTCAGCTGAAGAACGATCCCGCAAACGCAAAGAAGCCGCAGCAGGTTCTCGACAAGATCGTCGAAGGCCGTCTGTCCAAGTTCTACGAAGCAAACTGCCTGCTCAACCAGGAATATGTCAAGGCTGAGAACAAGGAAACCGTCGAAAAGTACCTCGCCAACATGGCAAAGGATCTCGGCGGCGCAATCAAGGTCTGCTCCTTCCTGCGCTATGAGAAGGGCGAAGGTCTCCAGAAGAGAGAAGAAAACTTCGCTGAAGAAATCGAAAAGATGGTCAACGGCAAGTAATTCCTGCCGGAAACCGTTTTTCCTGTTTTGCAAACTGACCGCTGCCCGGAAAACCGGGCGGCGGTTTTTGTTTTACCCGGAGCATATCATTTCATTCACGGAATTTTCAAAATTCTTTTGAAAAAAACCCTTTACAAATCCACAAACTCATAGTAAAATATATATAGTATCATAGTTATATGAGCATGCGTTTCTGCGGGAGATGATCCTTGTCCCGCAGGGCGACAATAATTATCGGAGGATAACACAATGAAACTGGATATCAAAGAATATGAGACCAAAATGAAGAAGAGCCTGGATGCTTACGAGAATGACTTGAAGTCTATCCGCGCAGGCAGAGCAAACCCTTCTGTTCTCGATAAGATCACCGTTGACTACTATGGTTCTCCCACACAGATCGCGCAGGTCGCGCAGGTCTCCGTGCCGGACGCAAGAACCATTCTGATCACCCCGTGGGATAAGACCACGCTGAAGTCCATCGACAAGGCCATTCAGGTTAGCGACCTGGGCATCAACCCCCAGAACGACGGTACCTGCATCCGCCTCACCTTCCCGCCGCTGACCGAGGAGCGCAGAAAGGATCTCTCCAAGGAAGTTTCCAAGAAGGGTGAAGGCGCAAAGGTCGCACTGCGCAACATCCGCCGCGATGCAAATGACGCCTGCAAGGCAGCAAAGAAGGCCGGCACCATGACCGAGGACGAGCAGAAGACTTCCGAAAAGGAAGTTCAGGATCTGACCGACAAGTACACCAAGATGCTGGATAAGATCACCGAAGCAAAGTCCAAGGAAATCATGGCTCTCTGATATTGAGAGAGTCTTCTGACAATCTGACAACCCAAGACAAGGATGATGGTATCGTCATCCTTGTTTTACTGATACCCGGAATGACCGGAATGAAAGGAAACCTTCATCATGGCAAACGAACAGAATCACAGCGGAACGGAGCTCTGTCTCGACGCGGAGCATTTTCACGTTGACGGACGGCTGCAGCATATCGCTTTCATCATGGACGGCAACGGACGCTGGGCAAAGAAACGCGGCATGCCGAGAGAATACGGTCACTCCGTCGGCGTCAAGACCTTTGAAAAGGTCATCCGCTACTGTGGGGATATCGGCATAAAGGTCGTGACCGTCTATGCTTTCTCCACGGAGAACTGGAAACGTCCCGAGGTCGAGGTCAAGGCCATTATGAAGCTGTTCAGCGATTATCTGGACATCGCCCGGAAAAAGGCGGAGGAAAACAATCTTCACGTCTGCTTCCTCGGCGATCAGGGTATTTTCCCCGAAAACGTCCGGAACCGCATGCAGGCGCTGGAGCAGGAAACCCGGAAATATCCGCTGACCCTCAACATCGCCGTCAATTACGGCGGTCGGGATGAGATCGTCCATGCCGTCAACACGCTGATTGCAGAAGGAAAGACGACAATCACGGAGGACGATATTTCCACGCATCTGTATACTTCCCATTGTCCCCCGCCGGATCTGATCGTCCGCACGGGTGCGGAGCAGCGGTTATCCAACTTCTTGCTCTGGCAGGCGGCTTATGCGGAATTCTATTTCTGCGAAACGCTGTGGCCGGATATGGGAGACGCCGAGGTCCGGGCTGCCTGCGCGGATTTCTACGGCAGAAAGAGACGGTTCGGCGGCGTATAAAGTTCCCCCTCATTTACGTGATCTGATCCAAACAAGAAAGGAAGCTCCCTTCGTTTATGCGGAGCTTTGCGTATAACACAATGAAAACGAGAGTGATCACAGCAGTGGTGATGGCACTGGTTTTGGCCCCGGCGTTTCTCTTTTCGGGGACGTATCTGTACCCGGTGCTGTTTGCGCTGGTTTCAGGGCTTGGCTGCTTTGAAATGGTGCGCTGCATCGGCATCCATAAAAATCTGTTTGTGACGATTCCGGCAGTGCTGCTGGGTACGGCGATGCCTGTCATTGCCAGAGTGTTCCCGGAGCGGTGCTTTGATATTCTGTCGATTGCATCGGCTATCTTTATGTTCTGGCTGTTTTCCGTGTCGCTGTTTTCTCACGGAAAGCTGCCCATTGATACCACCGGTATGGCATTCCTCGGCCTCTTTTATGTGATCTGGGGTTTCGGACTGCTGATTCTGCTGCGTGGGATCCCCCACGGGCAGTATCTGTTCTGCCTGCCGTATATCGGTGCGTGGGTCTCCGATACCTTTGCCTATTTCACGGGCAGAGCCTTCGGCAGGCACAAGCTGATTCCGGATGTCTCCCCGAAGAAGACAGTGGAAGGCGCCATCGGCGGCATCGTTTTTGCCATGCTGTCCTTTGTGCTGTTCGGCTTTGTCGCATCGAAGCTGGGCGGCGGGGAACCGCATTATCTCGCCCTGTTCCTGCTGGGTCTGCCGGTTTCCCTTGTCTCCATCGTCGGAGACCTGGTCATGAGCCTTGTCAAACGCCGCTACGGCGTCAAGGACTACGGAAAACTGTTCCCGGGACATGGCGGCGTGCTGGATCGTTTCGATTCGGTGCTTGCCACCTCCATCGTTCTCTATCTGCTCTGCGCCAATACTTCTTTCTTCGGACTCATGTTCTGAGAAAAGGAGATTTGCGCATCTGCCATGTTTAATTTTG
Source organism: Clostridia bacterium (assembly GCA_024404655.1). Taxonomy (GTDB): domain Bacteria; phylum Bacillota; class Clostridia; order Oscillospirales; family CAG-272; genus RGIG3925. Next base: position 4,026 of record JAKSPR010000119.1, read on the forward strand.
TGAGAGGTATCATACAATGAATACAGCGGGTGAAAACAAAACCACCCTGGGACACGACGTGACCGTCACGGTGCTGGGTTCCACGGGCTCCGTCGGCATGCAGACCATGGATGTGGCGGCACTCCATGACCTCCGTGTTGAGGCCATCGCGGGCGGACGGAATATCACGCGGCTGGAAGAACAGATCCGGAAATTCCGCCCGGATTTCTGCGCCGTGGAGGATGAAGACGCGGCAAAGCTCTTAAAAATCGCTGTCGCCGATACCGATACGAAAATTCTCCCCGGCCGTGAGGGCGTGATCGCCGCGGCTGCGGGGAAGAAATCCTCCGTCGTCCTCAATTCCATCATCGGCACCGCAGGTCTGGAGCCGACCCTGACGGCTATCCGCGCAGGAAAAAATGTCGCGCTTGCCAACAAAGAGACCCTTGTGACCGCCGGTGAATTTGTCATGCGGGAGGCAAGAGAACACGGTGTTTCCGTGCTCCCTGTGGACAGTGAGCACTGTGCGATTTTCCAGTGTCTCAACGGCGAGCCGAAGGAACGGGTGAAGAAGCTGCTTCTGACCTGCTCCGGCGGTGCGTTCTACGGACGGAAGCGCGCCGAGCTTTCCGGTGTTACAAGAGCGGAAGCTCTGGCGCATCCCACGTGGAAAATGGGACCGAAGATCACCGTGGACTGTGCGTCCCTCATGAACAAAGGTCTGGAGCTGATCGAAGCTGTGCGGCTGTTTGACGTGCGCCCTGATCAGGTACAGGTGCTTATCCACAGAGAGAGCATCGTCCATTCCATGGTGCAGTATATCGACAACGCTGTCATGGCGCAGCTTTCCGTGCCGGATATGCGGCTGTGCATCCAGTATGCCCTGACCTATCCGGACAGAATGCCGTCATGCCTTGAAGAACTGGATTTCCTCAAAGCCGGCAGACTGACCTTTGCCGCTCCTGATGAAGAAACCTTCACGCTTTTGCCGCTGGCAAGGGAAGCGGTGACGGCGGGCGGCACCAAGACCGCAACACTCAACGGCGCAAACGAAGCGGCAGTCGCTTTGTTCCTTGACGATCAGATCACCTTTACCGATATCTTTGATGTGGTCGGGGAAGTCGTACACGGAACGGAGAGCATCCCGGATCCGACCCTTGCAGAAATAGAAGAAGCAGACAGCGCTGCCCGCATCGCCGTGCGGGATAAAGTGCGGTCACTGTAAATAACAGCGAAACAACCTTTGTCCGGATACCCAAGGTCTTTTATCCGCAGGGAAGGAGGCAGTTTTTATGAATTTCTGGACGATCCTTCTGGCCATTCTCATGTTCGGATTCCTCATTTTCATCCATGAGTTCGGTCATTTTTCCATGGCGCGGGCGTTCCATGTCACCATCAAGGAGTTTTCCATCGGCATGGGCCCGAAGCTCTTTTCCCGTATTTCCAAAAAGAACGGCACGCAGTATTCGCTGCGCGCACTGCCTGTCGGCGGTTATGTCGCCATGGTCGGTGAGGATGAAGAATCCGACGATCCCGGCGCACTCTGCAAAAAGCCTGTCTGGCAGCGGATGATCATCACCGTGGCCGGTGCGGCAACCAACCTGCTGTTCGGTTTTCTCATGATGGCGATCCTCGTTGCCGGGAACCCGACGCTGGGCGGAACGACCGTTGCGGAGTTCTTTGAGGGCTCCGTCACCAGTCAGTACGGTCTGCAGGTCAACGACACCATCGTCAAGGTGGGCAAGACCCGTGTCCATGTGGCGACGGACCTTGTCTATACCATCATGCACGACGCGCGGGATCCCATTGATGTGACGGTCATCCGTGACGGGAAGACCGTGGTTCTGCCCGGCGTGCAGTTCCCCCATTATCAGGAGGCGGGACACGTTTTCGGCGACCGGGACTTTTATATCTACGCTGTCGAAAAGACACCGGGGGAGGTCGTGAAGCAGGCCTTCTGGCAGTCGGTCAATACCGTTACCATGATCTGGGAATCCATTGCCGACATGGTGGGCGGGGAATACTCTGTCAAGGATCTTTCCGGCCCTGTGGGTGTTACCGAGGCGATTTCCGAAGCGGCGGAGGCGGGCGCTTATAATTTCGGCTTCATGTTCGTCTTTATTTCCGTCAACCTCGGTATGATGAATCTTCTGCCCCTGCCGGCATTGGACGGCGGACGGCTTTTATTCCAGTTCATCGAACTCATCCGCAGAAAGCCGATGAATGCGCAGGTGGAGGGCTATATCCATTTTGTGGGCATCATTCTTCTGATGCTGCTGATGGTCTTTGTCACCTGTCAGGATATTCTCAAGCTGATACGATAACAACGCACCGAAAAAGGAATGACATACCATGATGTATAACCGCAGAAAATCAAGAGAAGTCCGTATTGCAGGCATTGCCATCGGCGGGGAGAATCCCATTGCCGTCCAGTCCATGCTGTGTACGGACAGCCATGACGCAGCAGCCTGCATTGCGCAGACCAGGGCACTGGAAAACGCCGGCTGTGATATCGTGCGTCTTGCCGTACCGGATCTGGCTGCAGCCAAGACCTTTGCCGCCATGAAAGAGGCTGGCATCCGCGTACCGCTGGTGGCGGATATCCATTTTGATTATAAGATCGCGCTGGAGGCTGCTGCCTGCGGTGCTGACAAGATCCGCATCAACCCCGGCAACATCGGGGCTGACGAGCGAGTGAAGGCAGTCGTTGATGTCTGCCGGGAAAAGCACATTCCCATCCGCATCGGAGTGAACTCCGGTTCGCTGGAAAAGAACATTCTGGCAAAGTACGGTGCGCCCACGGCGGAAGCTCTGGCGGAAAGCGCCATGTATCACGTATCTCTGCTTGAAAAATTCGACTTTACCGATATTGTCATCTCCATCAAAGCGTCCACCGTCGGGCAGATGATCCGGGCAAACCGGATCCTTGCGGAGCGCTGTGATTATCCCCTGCATCTGGGGGTCACAGAGGCGGGAACGGCGCACATCGGCACCATCAAGAGCGCTGCCGGCATCGGCTCTCTGCTCTGTGACGGTATCGGCGATACCATCCGGGTATCTCTGACCGCCGATCCCGTGCAGGAGGTCATCGAAGCGCACAACATCCTGCGGGCATTGGAGCTGGAGCAGAACGGCATCAACGTGGTCTCCTGTCCCACCTGCGGCAGAACCCAGATTCCGCTGATCTCCATGGTGGAGCAGTTTGAAAGCCGCATGGGTGAGCTTCCGAAGGACAAGCGTCTGCGGGTCGCCATGATGGGCTGTGTTGTCAACGGCCCCGGCGAGGCAAGAGAAGCCGACATCGGTATTGCGGGCGGAAAGGACGAAGCGGTTTTATTCCGTCACGGCGAGATCATACGAAAGATCCCCGCGGATCAGGCGGTGGATGTTCTCATTGAGGAAATCAAAAAACTGTAAGTAAACGACCCAGACGGAGGCAGACGTGGCACAGCGAGCATTACTGGAAGTTTTCAACCGATATGCGCCGGACGGACAGGCGAAAAGCATCCTGTCCTCGGCCGTGGAGTACAAGCTTCTTGCCGACAAAGAGAATAAAAGCCTGAAAGTGCAGATCCGCTTTCCGCAGCTGTATCCCTATGCCCGGCTGCAGAAGATCGAAGGGGATATCCGCGCGGCATATCAGCTGAACTATGTGGAAATCGAACCCATATATCCTACAGAGCTGTTCGACGGGTCCTGTGTGCCGGACCTCATCAAGGAACTGATGCGAAAGGGCATTGTCACCAAGGGCTTCCTTGACAGCTACACTGTAGCGGAGATGACAGGGGACAGACTGATCCTTGAAATTCCGTTCTCCGACGGCGGCGTGGGACTGGTGTGCTCCGCGAAAACGCCGGAGCTTTTGGAAGATATCATCCGCCGGGCTTTCGGCGTCTCCCTCCATGTGGAGATCCGCGGCAATGAAGAGATTTACCGCCAGCACCAGCAGGCATACGAGCAGGACAACGAAGCCCGCATGGCGGCGCTCATGAAAGAAAGCGAAGAACAGGCTGCTGCCGCCCAGCGTGAGCGGCTCCAGCAGGAAGCGGAAGAGGCCGCACTCCATCCGAATCTCCCCGGCGTCAATACCCTTGACACTCATGAACTGATTTTTGAAAAAGTCGATGATGCGGTATACCGT
>JAKSPR010000012.1 GCA_024404655.1 Clostridia bacterium
TGCGGTCGCCCTTGCATGCTTCGCAGGGTTTTCTGTTCCGGAATGTGCTGTTTGAAGAATCATTGATGGGACTGGGACTGTTTGACTGTGTTTCTGCCCTCGGCTGGATTTTGTTTTTTACTCAGTTTTGTGGGGGGATCGGCAAGGGCTTTGCGGTCGCCCTTGCATGCTTCGCAGGGTTTTCTGTTCCGGAATGTGCTGTTTGAGGGATATTTATAGGGGCTGGAATGGAGCGAGCGGGAGGGGGACTGGTTTGTGTTGATTGGGACCTGAATTTTGCATCCATTTTTTCCAACCGTCTTGCAATCTTTTTTATTTTGTGTTATGATGATAGCAAATCACGCAGACTGCGGCGATGACTGCCGCAAAAAGGAGTATTGCTATGAAAACCGGTATTACCCATAATGCTTATTATGATGAAATCAATGACCGTCCCGATTATGTGAAAATGGCCTCCCACGGTTATTCCTGTGCGGATTTTCAGGACCTCGCGCCCACGGACGGACCGCTCTATCAGATGGATGAGGCGGATTTCAAAAAAACTCTCACGGAGGAACGCGTCCGCGCAAATGATGCTGGCATTACCTTCTCCCAGGTTCACGCACCGTGGCCGACCGATGACCTCACCCCCGAGTCCCGTGCGGTCAAGCTGGACTATATGAAGCGCGCCATCCGCGGTACCGCTTTCCTCGACGGCAAATATCTCGTTGTTCACCCCGTCATGCCCTTCGGCTGGGGAGAAGATAAGGACCCGGCTTTCACCATGCAGTGCAACAGAGAGCTTTTCACAGCACTTTGCAGCTATGCAGACGATTTCGGCGTCGGGATCTGTATTGAGAACATGCCCTTCCGTGCCTACGGCATTTCCCATACTGCTGCTATGATGGACTTCCTGCGGGAGCTCAATCTGCCGAATTTCTTCTTCTGCCTTGATACGGGACACGCCAACTTCTTCGGAGAGTCCAGTGCCGAGATGGTGCGCATCAGCCGGGATTATCTCCGCGTGCTCCATGTCCACGATAACGACGGACGGCAGGATCAGCACAGACCGCCCTACATGGGAACCATCGACTGGGAGGATTTCCGCTGTGCGCTGAAAGAGATTGGTTATCAGGGTGTCCTCTCTCTGGAAACCGCCATCCCGAAGCGCTATCCCGAACCCCTCTATGACCATTTCTGCCGCGGTCTTGCCATGACAGCGGATTATCTGGCGGGAAATACGCTGAAAATCTGATGAAAAAGCGGAATGTCCGGTGATTCGCTGTTTATGGGATAGACGAAATCGTCAGAATATGCTATGATTCTTCCGGGAGGTGTTCAGAATGGATATGATCAGAACAGGAAAATTCATTGCAGAACTCAGAAAAGAAAAAGGCTTGACCCAGGAGCAATTCGGCGAACAGCTGGGTGTGACCAACAAAACCGTTTCCAGATGGGAAACCGGAGTATATCTGCCTCCGGCGGATATTCTTATCATGATGAGCGAACTTTTTGACGTCAGCATCAATGAACTACTGACGGGAAAGCGGCTTTCTGCGGAAGACTACCGGCACGCAGCGGAAGAAAATCTCAAAGCGACGGTCAGGGAGAGCACATTCACCCTGAATGAGCGGATCAGTTTTTTCCGGACAAAATGGCTGACGGAGCATATCGCGGTCATGGTATTCATCGGTATCTGCATCATCGGTGTTTTTGCTGCCGGGATCATCATGCGGCACGCAGTTGTGATTTCTCTTGCTTTCCTTCTGCTGCTCGCGGCGCATGTCTGGCGCAATCATGCTATGATGGTGTATGTGGAAAAGCACGCTTTTGACGGCTCCGGTTCGTAATTCCGGCGCATGCAGTGACTGCTTATATATTAAAAACGGTTCCGGCTGAAAACAGCCGGAATTCTTTTTGAAAATATTTGGGTCTTGACAAAATCCCGACTTTTGATTATAATATCGTTAAACGATATCATATAACGATATTGAAGAAAAAGGGGGGGAGCATCCATGCCGAAAAAACCGATGGTGATCTTGACGGAAACCATGTTTTACGTTCTCATGGCCTTCGGACATGGGGAGATGTGCGGAATTGACATTGCAGACTGGATCGAGCGGACAACGGGAGGACGGGTCCTCATCGGCCCGGCGACCCTGTATACGATCCTCGGCAAGTTTGAAAAGGAAAAATATATCCGAGAAATCTCCGTGGAGGGCAGAAAGCGCACCTATGTCATGACGGAAAAGGGAAAAGAAGCCTATCAGACCGAGCTTGACCGCCTGCGTCTGTGTGTGGGGGATGCGGAAGCTGCCGCGAAGGAGGGGGAAACGAAATGACACATCAGTACAGAATCATCCCCTGTCCCGCCTACGATATTGCCGGGACGGAAGAATGGTTGTCTTCCCTTGCGGAGAAGGGACTGCATCTGCTCCACGACGGCATTTTTGCCGGGATCGCAGCCTTTGATGTCGGGGAACCGCAGAAAATAAAATACCGGTTGGAGGCAGCGGGAAAAAACACGGGCATCCTCTCCGATGACGGGGGAGAACCGGACCCCGAACAGGTGGAGCTTGGAAAAAAGTATTCGTGGGAATACACCGCGAAGCGCGGGGATTTCTATATTTTCCGCACCCAAGACCCGACAGCAAGAGAACTGAACACCGACCCCGCCGTGGAAGCGCTCGCCTTGAATACGGTGAAAAAGCGGCTCCGGGATTCGCTCATCACAAGTATTCTGCTGTTCCTTGTCTATCCGATCCTGCTGACCCGCGGCTGTCTCATCCTCACCGCCATTGCCATGGGCAGCGCATGGATGTTCCTTGCCCTTTTGTTTGCCGTACTGTGCATCGCAGACGATATCCGGGCTGTACGGTATTTGCACCGCATCCGGAAATCTTTGCAGGAAAACGGTTATTACGGCACCGCATCCGAGGGTGGTTTCCGGTATTTATTCCGGAAGTGCATCAAAACGGTGCTGGGGATATTCCTTGTCTTCACGCTGCTCCGTGCGTGGGGCGTTTCCGTCACCAATGAGCAGAAAATCCTGTTGAGTGAATATACTGCGCCGCTCCCCTTTGCGACCCTCACGGACTTTGCGGGAGAGGGGTATACGGACTATCAGGAGACCATGACGGGGCTCGGTATGGGGGTCACTGCGGTCGAGGAGAAAACCGATTTCCTCGCCCCGCGTTGTATTCTGTATAATGAGCACGCAGAGATGATCACCGCCTGGGGAAAACGTCTTGACGGGGGATTATATGTCGACTATTATGAGCTGCAAAGTCCTGCTCTTGCAAAACTGCTTGAGGGGGAACTCTATCGGCTTGACCGGCGGAAAAAGGGATTTGAACCCATGACGGCACCCGACCTTGCGGCAGACAGCGTGATCGCTTATCACAATGAGCTCCATTTTCCGACCATCCTCATCCGCCGCGGGAATATCGTCCTCCGGGCGTACTTCTTCCAGACGGGCCCCGATGAACCCGTTCCGTTTGAGGATTGGGCGAAAATCATGTGTGATTCTGTATCCGAATAAAAATAAGGCTGTCCGGCGATGAAACCGGGCAGCCTTATGATATGTATGCTGTTATTTTTCCTGTTTGGGTTCCCGCTTGAATTCGAGAATGTCCCCCGGCTGGCAGTCGAGCACATCGCAGATCGCTTCCAGCGTGGAGAAGCGGATCGCGCTGATCTTTCCGGTTTTGATCTTGGAGAGATTGACGTTGGCGATTCCGACTTTGTCGGCAAGTTCATTCAGGGAAATTTTGCGGTCGGCCATCATGCGGTCAAGTCGTAAGATGATGGGCATGCTGTCATCCTCCTTACAGTGTTTCGTCGGAGAGCCGCTGCAGCTCTGCGCCGTAGCGGAATACATAGGAAAGCAGAAAGAGAAGAAATGCGATGATGATAAAGTTCAGGCTGAACGAATGCTGCACGGATACCTGCGTCACACCGTCAAGCATGGGTGCGAGAATTTTCACAAGCAGCGTTTTTCCGATGGCATTGAAGATATTCAGCGCAATTCCTGCGATGACGGTGAACCATCCCAGCCGGGAAAAGCGTGTACCGACGGAGGCGGAGAAGGGCGCCCCCTCTTTCATCGGCGCAAGGATGCCGTGGATCTGTTTCAGCGCATAAGCCATAACCGCGCACACGACAAGCCCGGATGCCATTGCCGCTGCAAGAACCGGACGGAAATTGACGGCAGCGGATGCACTTTCCAGCAGGGTAAATGTGATGCCGCCGTTTATCAAGGAACAGAACCGGCAGACAGACCGCACATGCGATCAGACAAACGACGGCTGCAATAAAAAGGATTCTGCACACCGTATCGAGACCTTTTGCTGTTTTCATCAGTTTTTCCATGAATCATAACCTCCTTCATGTCTGTGCCCACAGTATAACACAAAGGATCACGTTTGTCAATAGGAATTTAACGAAAAACATTAAAAATTATTCTGAAAACGTATAAAATTTAATGAATCATGGTTTTAGAGAGCTTCACAGCAGGATCGTATTCGTCCCGTCCTTGGTCACATAGTGGGTCTTTACCCCCAGCTGCTCCATCCAGCGGCGGGTGACGGCGGTGCCGTACATGCGGATGCGTCCCATGCGGAACAGCCGGTCGGCGTCGGCAAGATAGGAGGGGACTTCCGGTTCGTTATACAGCCAGTCGGCACAGCACCACATGCAGGCCTCGGGCGCGATGGCGGCATAGACCTCCATACTTACGTTCATGTGTCCGTGATGGGCCATCTGGACGATATCCGCTTTCAGAAGATGCCGGGATTCCCGGAAGAGAAGGTCTCCTCCGTCGGGACCCAGGTCGCCCAAAAACATAACGGTCCTGTTCGGCGTGGTGATTTTGAAGACCAGAGAAGAATCATTCATGAGATTCGCCGTCAGTGCTTTGTGATAGGAAAAGAGAAAGTCGATGCGGCACTCATCCACGGTGATGCTCTCACCCTGATGGGTCACATGGGCGATGGGACGGATCACGGGTTCGATCTTTCCGAATGCCGGGAGCATTTCCTCCAGCTCCGAGCGGTAATAATCGTAGTCGGGGACGTTATGGTTGTTTATTTCCGTGTCGTAATCGGGGAAATTGTAGTAGACGGCCTCAATGTCAAAATCCGTACCGCCGTTTTTGGCGATCTCATCCACAAAGCCGCTGATGTGGTCGCTGTGGGCATGGGTCAGAATCCATGCGGAAATGTGCCGTCCGCCGATGTAGTGCTTGAGCAGCGGCATATCCGCCGGACGTCCGCCGTCGATGACGATGCAGTTGTTGTTTTTCGTCACGAGCACAAAGGACATCATGAATTGACTGGTCTCGGTGATCTGGTAAAGGGTTGTCTGTTCGTTCATGGCGCGCTCCTTGTTTTTATTATTTGTGAGGCCATTATAGCACAGAACAGGCAGGAATGCAAGAAGAAAGAACTGCGTTTATGAGCGGACTTTGATTTCCTCCGACGGTTCTGCCGTCCGGAGCGCCGGTTTTTCCCGTCTGACGATATGTTCCGTGCGCCACACGACCCGGCAGTGGAGCATATCCACAAGCATGGCAGGGCAGGAGAGCAGACACCATACCGCAGAATACGGCAGGCAGATCTGTCCCCACAAATTGAACGGCATATCCGAATAGTCCCATACGGCCATGTGAAGGCCAAGATTGAGGATCATGCCGCAGAAAAACTCTCCCGCCGTTACAAATCCTCCGCAGAGAAGTGCTTTTTCCGCTGTGTTCAGCCCCACGCCGCGCCGTACCTCTCCGATGAGAAGCATGCACAGCCCGCCCAATAAAAACATGCTCCAGTGTGTATAGCCCCGGAACAGAACCTCCGTCAGACCATAAAGAAATCCGCCCATCAGAAATAGTGAGACATAAAAAAAGACCCGCCGCATCCCATCGCCCCCGTCGCATTTGATAGCTTTAGTGTCGTCAGCCGATGGGAAACTTATGCGGGGGAGTGAGGTTTTGCCGGAGAAATATTCTTGGTTCCATAAAAAAGTGTAACGATACACATTTGTGTGTATCGTTACACGCATGATTGATATAATCTTACTTGACGATGATGCGCTTGAAGCTCTTCTTGCCGCGCTTGACGAGTTTACCGTCAGCAAGATCAGCGGCAGCATAAGCGGTCTTGATATCGGTGATCTTCTCGCCGTCCACGGTGACGCCGCCCTGCTCGACAGCACGTCTTGCCTCGGAGCGGGATGCGACCAGCTCTGCCTTGACGAGCATGGTGAGGATGTCGATCTTGCCGTCTGCACAGTCGGCAGCAGCGATCTCAACGGTCGGTGCGGAATCTGCATCGACGGAAGAAGAGAACAGTGCGCGGGCCTGTGCCTGTGCCTTATCTGCTTCCTCTGCACCGTGAACCAGCTTGGTCAGCTCGTATGCAAGGATCTCCTTGGCGGTATTCAGCTGGCTGCCCTCCCAGGTATCCATCTTGTCGATTTCTTCCAGCGGCAGGAAGGTGAGCATACGGATGCACTTGAGAACATCAGCGTCGCCGACATTGCGCCAGTACTGATAGAATTCAAACGGGGTGGTCTTATTGGGATCCAGCCAGACAGCGCCGGATGCGGTCTTACCCATCTTCTTGCCCTCGGAGTTGAGCAGCAGGGTGATGGTCATGGCGTAAGCGTCCTTACCGAGCTTCTTGCGGATGAGCTCCGTGCCGCCCAGCATGTTGGACCACTGGTCGTCACCGCCGAACTGCATATTGCAGCCATAGTGCTGGAACAGGTGATAGAAGTCGTAAGACTGCATGATCATATAGTTGAATTCAAGGAAGGAGAGGCCCTTCTCCATACGCTGCTTATAGCACTCTGCACGCAGCATATTATTGACGGAGAAGCATGCGCCGACGTCGCGGAGCAGCTCGATATAGTTGAGGTTCAGAAGCCAGTCGGCATTGTTGACCATGATGGCCTTATCCTCGCCGAATTCGATGAAGCGCTCCATCTGCTTCTTGAAGCAGTCGCAGTTATGCTGAATGGTCTCGGGGGTCATCATGGAACGCATATCGGTTCTGCCGGAGGGGTCTCCGATATAGCCGGTACCGCCGCCGATGAGGACGACCGGGCGGTTGCCTGCCATCTGGAGGCGCTTCATTAAGCACAGCGCCATGAAGTGGCCGACGTGGAGGGAGTCTGCGGTGGGGTCGAAGCCGATATAGAATACCGCCTTGCCGGAGTTGACCAGCTCGCGGATCTCGGCCTCGTCTGTTGTCTGCGCGATCAGGCCGCGCGCGACGAGTTCTTCGTAAATCTGCATTGTAAAAATTCCGTCCTTTTTTGATTTTTTTCCTTTGAATGAAGTATTCCCGCAAAAGCGCATAGCAGGGAGGGAAAACAAAAAACCTGTCCTTACATATCTGATGCAAGGACAGGCAAAAATTCATTTTACCCGTGTTACCACCGTTGCTTCGCATGGGGCTCACGCGCCATGCCTCATTATGCGGCTTGATATTGGGGATTTTTGCCCTTTTTTACCGCACCTGCGTATGATGACGGACGCATGCCGCTGCAGCCTACTGGGTAGATGAATCTACATGTTCGGTGCAGAGCTCCGGGATGTATTCACAATTCATGCCACTATGCGCCTCTCATCGTCCGGCTGCTTTCTGTTGGTGGGGGATGAATGTTACTTTTTCCCATCATGGCTTTTGGGGGGATTCTTTTTTGAGGATTACTAAATTTTATTATAGCATAGAAGAAGGGGTTTGTCAAGGATTTTCTGCGCTCTTTCACACATGTACCGCACAAAAAAGTTCTCCTCAGGCGGATGCCTGAGGAGAACAAAAGAATCAATATTCAATGACACCTGCGCTTCTTGCAGGAATCGTAAAGGAAAAACTTCCTTCATGAACCGCCGATTCCTCCGGCGTCAGCCGCAGCACCGACTTTACCCAGTCGGGAAGAGAAACCGTAACCGTTTCATCTTTCTCCGTGTAGTTGACAAAAATCTGAACCGTCTTCTCATTCAGCTTCCACGCAGTGGAATAAACCGCGGGATCCGTCAGATGACGGCCGTTTTCCAACGGCAGCGGATAGGCGCCGCAGGCATAGGCCGCAGGCTTTGCCATTTCCGCATCACGGAAGAGCTCCGGATAGGCTTTGTGCCAGATGTGGAGAGCGGAGCAGAAATCAATGATCGCTTCTCTGTCAGGCTTGCGGGAGAAATCTCTCATGCCCCAGCGGCCCATAATGTCGCCGTCGTCGTTGAGGACCAAAGTGATCATGTCGCCTGCAAGGAAGGAGTAGGCAATGCGGCAGTTCACGCCGGTGGTATCGAAAAGATCAAAGGGACAGCAGACCTGATTGCCCATGAAGTTGTGCAGATACTTATGGAATAAGAACGCATAGAGCGGAACGGGTCTGCCGATCTCGTAGCAGAGCTCATAGCGGTTGTCGGAGAGGGAAAGGGTGCGGATGTGGGGTTCGGCGGCAGCGGATTCGCAGCCGAGGAGCGTATCCGGGCAGGCGTCCTTCCAGCCCCGGAGCAGCTCGGAGGAAGCTTCCGTCATCCAGACACCGGGTACCGGGGGATGACCGTGATCCTTTGCGTAGCAGAAGTACATCGTGCCGCCGTGGTTCTGGTCCATGACCTGACTATAGTCGATGCCGCTTGCAAGCAGAGGCGCGTAGGCTTCGTCAAGGATGCTCTTGCCGAGCTCACTTGCCGGGCAGAGGTCGTAGCCGGAGCGCTGACCCGTGCAGATCTTGCTGTGGGGCAGGGACTGATCGGGGGCAAGGCACATGCCGCGGTCAAGATGACCTTCTTTGATCTTTTCAGCGCAGTTGTAGGATTCGATCAGATTACTCTGCTCGGTATAGCCGAGACCGCTGCAGTAGACACCCAGCAGGGAACCGCGGGCGTGGAGCGTGTCGCGGAACTCGCTGAACATTTCTTCCCCACCGTAGGGCGGCCAGACATAGGGCGGAGCCCAGGGAGCGGTGCCTTCCCAGTGCATGAGCAGGATCATGATCTGGGAATCGGTGCGGGTCTCAAATTCTTCCGCGTATGGCAGGACGTTTGCATAGGGGAACAGCTTGTTGGGGTCCATTTTGTCCATATCGTGGATGCCGCGGACGGGATAGGTCAGGACCAGCGGCATGCCGTCCTTGTACCATGCGGGCAGATCGTCACGCGCGGAGACCGGGGGCAGATCGGGCTGCAGAAGGGTCTCAAAGACGGAGCGGTAGATCGCTGCCGCATCGTACCAGTCGCCGTCGAAATGCTTCCAGACGATATCGTAATCGGTTCCGACGGAGGCTCCGAATTCACCGCCCATGAAGAGGCGGGTACGGAACTCGGTCGTATCGTCGGTGTTGGCAAAGTCGATACCCTTCGGCGCATAGTGCGGGTCGTGGCAGCCCATATAAATACCCTCGCCGCCGAAGAGGTAGGCGGTGAACTGGGTAAAGAGCATATTCGGGAACATGGGATAGCTGCCGAGAGAGGGATATTCAGGGTCCACAAGGGAGCGCTTGCAGGCGCTGTCCTCGATGAGCGCGCCTTCATTGAAGGGCCACAGGACCGCAGCATCGCCGCCGCTCTCTTTCAAAGCTCCTTTGTAGGTGACGGAGGGGAAGTCGATCCATTCTACGGCGTGCTCCGTGTGGTTCTCAAGGGAGATGCCCATGGAAAGGCCGTCGGAAACCGTCATACGGACCCGTACAACGGCGTCAGGGGCTGTAAAGCGATAGGTGATGGTTGTGGTACCTTCGCAGGTCACAGCGTCTGCAGAGGCTGCTTCTGCGGCTGTTGCGTAAATGGTTTCCGCATCCTTTGTGCGCAGACGGTATGCAAAGAGGGGCTTCTGCGTGTCTGCCAGAAGCTCACGGCTGCCGCATTTCATGGAAGCAAGGGAACGGAGGTCCTCAGTGAGGGTGAGGATGAGCCCATCAGCTTCAAATTTCATGATCGGGAATCCTTTCTTGGGTATGAATCAGCTCTGGGGTTTCTTCGGGTCCTTGTGGAGGTCGCCGGAGAGGAAGCGCATGGCGCGTTCCACAGCGTCCTTGGAGTCATACCACGGCTCATCGTTGTAGCGATAGTCGAACTTCTTGCAGAACCAGGAAACGTCGTTGTTGATCTTTTCGATGTAAGCGCCTTCCAGTTTCGAGATTTCCTCATAGAAAGCGGCAAAGGTTTTCTTGTTCATGTTCCGGCGGGAAGCGGAGAGAAAGTGCCGGTAATGGGGCAGACAGAAATAGGGCTGTGCGGCGGTCTTTTTGCGGAATTCGCCGTCGGTGTCCCAGAGATAGGCCGCGGTCTCCATCATCTTGCCGAAATTGAAGGCAATGCGGCTGCAGACGTAGCAGCTGTGCTCCAGCTTTTCGAGATTTGCTTCCGCATCGGTGCCGGGGGCTTTCAGGGAGAGCGCTTTGCTTTTTTGCCCCTTGGCGATCTCGGCGAGGTGGGATTCCAGCATCAGTCCCAGACCGAGACGGTTCTTGCGGACGAACATCATCTTGAAATGGGTGTCGCAGAAGCCCTGGGCGTTGGTCTCAATACGCACATCTGGCTCCATCATGGCAGCACCGAGAATGCGGTCCAGTTCGTTTTCTTCAAGGGTGTTGTAGAGAGTGCAGAAGGGGCAGCCCTTGGACGGGTCGTCGCGGGAGCCTTCAAAAGCCTCGTTTACGGGTATGGTATAAATTTTCTCCGGCATAATCGCAGTCCTTTCTTTGATTATTCGTCGTCGGGTGTATCACTGTCAACTGACATGCCCTCCAGATACAGGGCATCGGTGTCGAGGAACGCCTGTGTTGCAAGTGCGCCGTTGCAGCGGATGGCCTTGCGTGCGCCGCATTTTTTACAGCTCACATAGATCTCATCCCGGTCGCAGATGATATCGTAGTCACCCTCGTCTCCGTGTTCGGTGCAGCGGCAGAAGATTTTGCCGTCCTCCTCCAGTTCGCGGATGACATAGAGCACCATATCGTAAATATGATTGTCGGTGAAGTTGGGATCGTAGCGGTCGTCCTCATCCTCGTCTCCGTCGTCGTCCGCTCTGTCGTTCTGCATGGAGAGAACATCGGAGAGGGATTCCACGTCCGTATAGCCTGCTTCCCGGATCATGGAAAGGAGCTCCTTTTCGGATTCGTTCAGGGCGTTGATGACGGCATCCTTTTCGCCGATGAAGCAGACGTCGGTCTCGGTCATGCCGCAGGGGAGGGTAAAGAGGGTCTTATCGAAAAACGCCGCGCGGGAAATCACGTACTGATGGGGGCGCGGACACATCATGCAGGGAACGGTCAGGCGGAGCTTGCCGTCATCCATGTTCTGAATGATGAGTTCCGACTGTCCGCAGTCGCATTTCAGCTTGATCATATCGCCGCTGAGCGCGAACACGCCGACCATGGATAAAATACCGGACCCACAGTGCGGGCAGCGGTAGGCGATGGTGGATTCTGTATTTTTGACTGTCATGAGACAACTGATCCTTTCTTTGGACTGCTGGGAAAACCGCTTATGAAACGGATGGGTTAGTGGTTCCGGTTGTGCTTGGTCAGACCGGAGATCAGCATGATCACCGCGATGACACAGGCTGCTGCCAGAATGACATAGGCGATGAGAGCGGGGGTGATCTCAATACCGCCGAGAGACGGAATTTTCTGAGGATTCTCCTGTGCTTCGGTTTCGGCGGGTGCTTCGGTTTCCACAGGGGCAGGAGCCTCGGTCACGGCAGGCTCGGTTTCGACCGGTTCCGTTTCCACGGGTTCGGTCTCCACAGGCTTCGGAGCGGGCGCGTTGGTATCCATGAACTGCTTGATATAAGCATCTTCCAGGAATGCCTGACCCCAGATCTCATGACCCATATCGGCGTAGCGCGCGATGGATACGTGACCGCCGTCGGCATTGACGGCCTCTGCCATGGAAACGACCTTTTCGTCGGAATAGAGATTATCGCTGTCGGAAACGAATGCGTAAATATCGGTCTTCTGGAAAGCGGATTTATTCTGCTCCCAGTTATCGCCGCAGGTGCCGCTGACAAGGAAGGCTGCTGCGAAGGGGAGCGCACCTGCCGTACCCTGCTTGGCGATCATGGCATAACCAGCTTCCGCACCCATGGAGATACCGCCGACGAGGATGCGTCCGGTATCAATGATGGGATTCTTTGCGCAGAAATCGGTGACGAATGCGGTGATCTGATCAAGCAGTGCGCCGTTCTGATCGGTCCATTTTGTGCCGGCGGGGCATTGGGGAGCGATGATGATATACTGTCCGCTGCGCTCGGCGTTATTGAGGAACGCATTGATGAGGCCGTTCTTCAAATCATCTGCAATATGGGCGGTATTGTCGTCGCCGCGCAGATCTTCATCGTGGAGCCACAGGAGCAGACCATAGGTTTCGCCTGCGGGGGCCGTGTAGGTGGTATTGCGGGCAGCGGGGGTTTCCTCGGTGGCCTCGATGGTCTCAATATGCTTTTCTACAGAGGCGGGCAGATAGATACGGTAGAGAAGTGCCGGGGTTTCCGCATCAGCCGCCGGATTTTCGGGGTACTGCATGGCATCCATGACGCCGCGCAGGTCCACGGCGGAAACGGAAAGAACGAAGGTCAGCGCGAGAAATACGCAAAGGAGAACTGCGGAAATCTTATGTTTCATCATCAAAAATCAATCCTTTCTGTCGGGTTTGTCTTCCGGTTTGCGGAAATGACCGGGTCTTTGGTTCTGAAAATCCTTTTTGTACTTATGGAAATTGTCGTCTTTGCGGAAACTGTCGCTGTGGGAGCGGTGGTCCTCACTCTGTCTGCGGGTATCGTTTTTGAAATACTGGTAATAGCCGCAGCGGATCATGCCGTTATAGAGCTTTCTGACCTTATCGGCTCGGCGGCCGTAGTGTTCTTCAAAGTTCTCATCAGAGGAGATGATGTAGACCTGCCACGGAGCAAGGGAGGCAAAATGCTTTCCCATCTTCCGGTAGAGCACGGCGACCTCTTCTGGGGTCATGAGTCGCTCTCCGTAGGGCGGATTGCAGACGATGGTACCGCGTCTGCCGTCGGCACGGATATTCAGCGCGTCGTGCTGGAAGGTCTTGACATATTTCTGCATACCGGCGCGGACGACATTATCCTGCGCCATGCGGACCATATCGCGGTCGATATCCGAAGCAAAGGCCTCAAACCGGGTATCGAGCTTCTGCAGGTCATGGGCTTCCTCACGGGCCTTTGTCCAGACCTCGGCGGGGATATCGAAAAATTCCTCTGCCGCGAAGCTGCGGTTCATACCGGGTGCCGTATTGGTCATGAGCAGCGCTGCCTCCAGCGGGATGGTGCCGGAGCCGCAGAAGGGGTCCCAGAGCAGGACGTCCTCTCTCGGTCTTGCGACCTTGACCATGGCGGCAGCGAGGGTTTCTCTGAGGGGTGCTGCGCCGGCGGCGGGACGATAACCCCGTTTATGCAGAGGCGTACCCGAGGTATCAATCATGAGGGTCGCTTCATTTTCGAGGATGAAGAAGTCGATCTGATACTTGACGCAGTCTTCTTTGAACCAGGAAATGCCGTACTCGGCGGAAAGGCGTTCTACAATGGCTTTTTTGACAATGGACTGGCAGTCGGGGATACTGAAAAGCTGGCTTTTGATGGAGTGTCCCTTGACCGGGAAAGCGTCGTCCGGGCCGATCCAGCGCTCCCACGGGAGCTTTTTCACGCCGTCGAAAAGTTCTGTAAAGGTGAACGCAGGGAAAGTACCCATGGAAATATAAAGGCGTTCTGCGCAGCGCAGCCACATGTTGCAGCGTGCGATGGCGGACATATCGCCGCGGAAGGTCACGCGGCCGTCGATGGTGGAAATGCGCTCATAGCCGAGCGCGTCGATTTCCTCGCCGACAAACCGTTCGAGACCGAACATACAGGTGGCGACAAAAGTGAGTTGTTCTTGCATGATCGTTATGACTGTTCCTTTTTGGAAAAATTATGGGCAGTGCGGATGGAATTTATACACGGCCGTTTTCAAGTCGAAAAAGCCGTGTCCTATGTTTATGGACACGGCTGCTTGGTTAAAGAAGATGGGACTGCAGTGTACGCCCGATGGGACTATGGTCGGAATTCTGCTGCTCGTCGGTGATTTTCAAAGAACACGGCAGAATCTCATCCGCTAAAGGCGTTTCATTGGCAGCTGCGGCTGCACAGAGGGTCTTTACGATTCTGGTGCTGATCTGCTCCAGTTCCGTCTGCACGGAAACGAGCTCTGCAGAGCCTCTGTGTATCGTTTTACTTTCTTTGTTCCCCGATAAGAACGCCATCGGAAGTGCGAGGGAACGGAGCTTCTCGCGGAAAGCATCGCCGTCCTCTGCAACGCCGATCACGGCCTTACAGGTTCTGCGGATATAGTCGATGGTCTCATCCTCGTCAAGGGAACGGATTTCGCCCTCCGGGATGACGAACAAGAGGATCTGATATCCCTTACAGCTGACGTCTCCCCACACGGTATGTTTTGCACCGAGGTACAGGGATGCAATCAGCTGGAAATCTGCGTCCTCACACACCATGGCAATGGCCTGGGGAAGTGCGCTCTTGAGGGAAGCATCGGATGCCGGGGCTGCGGAGCCTCCTCCGCGGCGGCGGACCAGCATTCTGGCAGATTCATCCGGGACATACTGAAGCTCGCGGATTGCTGATTCAATTTTTTCCTTGGATGCGGGGCTGACGCCCTTCACGCCGTTCAGATAACGGGAAACCAAGGTCGTGGATACACCCGCGTGTTTTGCGACGTCTCCGATGGTTGCCATGAAGATACCTCCTGTGGTAGTTTGCGATCCGGCAAAACAGAGATGCGCGGCCGCTGTATAATATGATATCACAAATCCCGACAGATTTCAAGCGTTTTCCGAAAAAAACGTGTATCGTAACACAACTTTTTATAAAAATTTTTGCGTTTTTTGTAAAAATCCGGGATTTCGTGTGTAGCGTGACATACTGGGGGGACTTTTGGGGGGGAGAGCGCGGGGGGAGGCAGGGGGAGAACCATCTCAAACGCCGAAGTTTCTCCCCCTGCCTCCCCCGGTGAGAATGGATTGAAAAGATGTTTCGATGTCCCCCCTACCACCCCCGCTCCTTGGCTGGAGTTTGTGCGAAGCCGGAGGGGGGGATTTTTTATTTCGATTCACCTTTGGCGAATCGGGGGAATGGTGGGGTGTGGAAAGGGCGGAGGATGTGGGATAAGGAATGCTTTTGATAAGCCGATAATCTGCGGCGGGAGCAAGCCCACGCCCTGCGGATATCGGTTGGACTGTGGGAGGTAACACAGGCAGAACAGCAAAAATCCCTGCTGCATTTTTGCAGCAGGGATTCAGGAAAAAGATGATTATTCGATATCAAACCACTTGCCGGGTTCCTTGATGGCGCAGGCGCCTTTTTCGAGGATGCCCATGATGGCGATGGTTTCGGCGTGGGCGACCTTGACGTCTCCGGTGCGGAAGAAGTCAACGAGGTCGGTGATGAAGTTCGGGAAATAGTTGGAGCAATCCGGAATATGGAGGGAACGGCCGTCCTCATACTTGACGAGGAAATCAAAGGGGCCGCCGCCGAGGGTATTCATGACCGCTCTTCTGCCGTCCTTATAGTCGATGGCGAGGCCGGGATTCTTCTCGGTGCCGATGCCCATGACGCGGCGGACTTCGCTGCCCATGAGGGTGACGATCGGCTCAACCTGATGGATGGCATAATTGGAGAACAGACCGGGGCCGCGGGCACTGATGAAGTCGATGCCCTTTTTATCGGCTGCCTTGATCTCGGTAGAGAAGCGGAGCGCGGAAGAAGAGAAGCAGGGGGTGTTATGCTTTTCTGCGTTCTCGAAAATTTCCTCTGCGATCTTCTTGGAAGTGGCGAAAGTCTTATCGACATAAACGCGCTTGCCGGATGCGAGGGGGAGCTTGCAGAGGGCGGGGTGCTGTTCGGGGGTATCGGGGGAGAGGACGACGATGGCGTCGCTCTGCTCGACAACTTCCTCAATGGATGCGGCGAGCTTGACACCGAACTTTTCGCACCATGCCTCACTGGTCATGCCGGTGATGGGGCTGGGAATCTGTCCGTAAGCAATGGCGACTTCAATTTCACCGTCGGAAGCGTCCTTGAAGAGCTGGGGGTAGTTATTGGCGTGCCACTCGTCGAGATAGTAATCAATAAATCCGATTTTCATGGTAGTTTTTTCCTTTCTTCGGGGATGTTTTGTTGGTGTCATTATAGCAGAATTTCGGGGCAAAGTCAAGAGGAAATGAGGGAGGATTTTGCGGAAGATATGGTCCCGGCTGAGGGAAAAACGGCTAAAAAATCAATTTTGCGGAAAAACTTAAAAATAGGTTGACAATTCAGTGGTATACTGAATCCGGATCATCCATTTCAGACGGGAGGCGGAACAGGTGGCGGGAGAAGCGAAAAAGAAGCGGGAGCGGGCGCGGAAGCGTCACATCCGGATCAGCCGGATTTTATACGTGATGATTTTTGTGACAATTCAGGCCGCGGCGGTGATTCTGATGCTGCGGTTTGCCTGGGACAAGATGCCGTTTTTCTATGTGATCTGCGGGCTGCTTTCGGTATGGGCGGCGGTGCACATCGTCAACCGGAACAACAATCCCGCGTTCAAGATGGCGTGGCTGATCCCGATCATGATTGCGCCGATTTTCGGCGGACTGCTTTATGTCATGTTCGGCAGCTGGTGGATCGACAAATCCTACCGGGAGATTTCCGCAAAGATCAGTCAACAGTACCGGCTTTCCTCGGACAAAGTTCCGACGGCGGAAGATGCTGTCAGAAGCTGCGAAGATTCCAGCTCCATGATGATATCATCCTATCTGACCCGGATCAGCGGCTGTCTGCCCTACGGGAATACGGAAACATCCTATTTTCCCTCCGGGGAGGCGCTTTTTCCGGTGATGATGGAGGTTCTGCGCGGAGCAAAGCGGTATATCTTTCTGGAGTATTTCATCATCGAAGAAGGGATCTTCTGGAACAGTATTCTGGAAGTGCTCCGGGAAAAAGTCTCCGCCGGGGTGGATGTGCGGGTCAGCTTTGACGATTTCGGCGCCATGCTGACACTGCCGAGAGGCTACGAAAACAAGCTGCGGCGCATGGGCATCCGATGTGAGGTATTCAGTCCCTTCAACACCATTCTGTCTCCCAGACCCAACAACCGTGACCACCGGAAAATCTGCGTTGTGGACGGGGTGACAGGCATTACGGGCGGCATCAATCTGGCGGATGAGTATATCAACCGGCGGGAAAAATACGGGTACTGGAAAGACACGGCTCTGGTTCTGCACGGGGATGCAGCCTGGGGGATGACGGTACAGTTCCTCGGCCTCTGGGAACATGCGGCGAAGGTGAAAGAAGACTATGCCGATTATCTGCCGGTTCCGGGAGTCGGGGGATCGGCGCATCCCGGGATCGTACAGCCCTACACGGATATTCCGCTGGACAGCGAACAGGTGGGGTTATCGGTTTATTTTCAGATGATCACAAGGGCAAAGCATTATGTCTATATCATGACGCCCTATCTGATTCTGGATCACGAGCTTCTCTCCGCCTTGCAGATCGCAGCGAAGAGCGGCGTGGATGTCCGGATCATTACACCGCACAGACCGGACAAGAAGACGGTTTTCTTTCTGACGCGGTCTTACTATAAACCGCTTCTTGACGCGGGAGTGAAAATTTTTGAATTTACACCCGGATTTGTCCATGCGAAAGTGATGGTCTCGGATGACAGCAGTGCTGTGGTGGGATCCATCAATCTGGATTTCCGGAGCCTCTATCTGCATCTGGAAAATGCGGTCTTTATGTATAAAACCGCCGCTGTAGAGGAAGCAAAGCGGGATTTTGAAGAAACGCAGGCGCTGTCAAAAGCATTCACGGAAAAGGATCTCGGAAAACTGACGTGGTTCAAACGGCTGTGGCTGTCGGTGCTGAGGACGTTTGCGCCGCTGATCTGATCAAGAAATAAACGAGGCAGATGCATTTGCATCTGCCTCACTTTGTTTATTTCTTGATCATTCTGACCTTGGCACCGTTGCCGACGCCTGCGGCGTTGGCGTCATCGGTATCAATGTGCATTTCCAGACGGAAATCCTTGTTGACGCGGATCTGGACATCATAGAACAGGCTTCTGCGTTCGCCGTTCAGCTCGACGTCGACGTAATCGCCGTCCTTGACGCCGTAGCGTGCGCCCTCTTCTTCACTCATGTGAATGTGGCGGTTGGCGATGATGCAGCCTTCATCCAGGGTGACGATACCCTTCGGGCCGATGATGGTGACGGGGGCGGAGCCCGCGACGTCGCCGGATTCTCTGACCGGAGGCTTGACCTTTAAGGTGAAGCTGTCGGTTCTGGAGATCTCGACCTGAGATTTCTTCCGTTCCGGGCCGAGGACGCGGACGCCCTCAATGGCACGCATGGACGGACCGATCAGGGTGCACTGCTCCTTGCAGGCATACTGGCCGGGCTGGGAAAGGTCCTTCAACTTCGTCAGCTCATAGCCCTTACCGAACAGGATATCGACATGTTCTCTTGTCAGGTGGATATGACGGTTGGAAACACCGACCGGGATATCACCGACAGGGGCGGGGTCTGCTTCTTCCTTGGTGGTCATGCTTGCCATGACGCGGCTGACAAGCTCCTTCAGTTCTGATTCAGTATAATGCATGTTCAGTGCCGCCATCAGATGATACGGAAGCTGTCCGCCATGACGCAGCGGCGCTGTCTGGTAAAGCTCTTTGCAGAGGTGATGCCTTCACCGGTGGGGCCTGCGATGGTGAATGTAGCATGACCTTCACCGCCGAAGCCGATACCTGCATAAGACGGTGCGTTCTTGACAAAGATCGTGGTCTCGACAGCCTTTGCGAAAGCGGAGAGGTTGTCGATGTTCTTGGAGTGCATGTGAGCGGTGTGGCGGTTGCCGTGCTCAGCCTTGACGGCGAGGTCAATGGCTTCCTCGATATTGGCCACGCGGACGATGGGGAGGATGGGCATCATGAGCTCGTGCTGGACGAAGTCATGCATGAATTCGGTCTCGCAGATGATGCAGCGGATGTCCTTGCCGACATGGACACCGATCTTGGCAAGCAGCACGTCAGCATCACGGCCGACGCAGTCACGGCTGACGACCTTGACGGTTCTGCCGTCCTTGGTCTTCTTCTCGTTGAGGACGATCGGGATCAGCTTGTCTGCCTGTTCATGGGTGATGAGGTAAGCGCCGTTCTTCTGCATTTCGGAAATGAGCTGATCGGCGATATTGCGGAAGGCGAAAACTTCCTTTTCTGCGATGCAGGGGAGGTTGTTATCGAAGGTGCAGCCGTCGATGATATCCTTGCCGGCCTTGACGATATCAGCGGTATCGTCGACGATGACCGGAGGATTGCCGGCACCGGCACCGATGGCCTTCTTGCCGGAGGAGAGGACTGCCTTGACAACGCCGGGGCCGCCGGTGCAGACAAGCAGTCTGATCTTCGGATGGGACTGCATGATGGCAGCGGATTCCATGGTGGGCTTGACCATGGAGCAGACGAGGATTTCAGGGCCGCCTGCTGCTGCGGATGCGCGGTTGATCAGGTCTACTGCATAGTTGGAAGTGCAGAT
>JAKSPR010000120.1 GCA_024404655.1 Clostridia bacterium
TGTGGTTAAGTTTTGTTTTCAGTTGACCTGTTATTCTGTGCAGATACATTCTGCGTACCGGCACGGATGAGCGGGCGCATGAGGAAGATAGAGAGGACGGAGAAAATCGCCCAGGAGGCGTACATGGGTTCATAGCCGAACTTTGTGATGCTCCAGCCGTAGACTGCGGAACCGATACCGGCACCGAGATAGGTAGCAAAATCCATGATGCCGCTGACGGAGGAAACATTGCCCTCCTTGACGAACTGCATCGGGAAGATGGAGAGAAACGAGGTATTGATGACCGAAACTGCGGCATAAATGAGGCTTAAGCAGATCACGGCGAGGACGGCAGAGGGAATGCCGAGGGTCAGGGGGATGCAGGCGAGAAAACACACGACAAAGCCGAATACCGAGGCGACATGCTCCCGTCCGCCGCAGAGTTTGTAAACGAGGGGATAAATGGTACGTCCCACAAAGCCGATGATGGGGATGAACAGGACGAAATATGCCGAGCGGTTCAGGTCGATGACGAATTTATCGACGAAATAGACAGTCATCCAGAGGCTGATGTTATCCTTCATGACGCCGTGCATCATGGCGGGCAGGATCGCCGCGCGGATGGATTTCTCTTTCAGAACACCGAAGACGGAACGGGGCTTCTCGCCGCGTTTGCGTTCTCCGATACCGCGCAGGAAGCAGGCGGTCATAAGACAGAAAAAGAGCGTCATGCAGCCGGGGACAAGGAATGCATAGCGCATACCGAAACGGGAGATCAGGGCGGAGTTTACGATGATGCCCATGATATTGCCGAAAGCTACCGAGGTCACCATAGCGGAGGTGATCTTCTTTGCCGTTTGCCCCTCGGAAAGACCGGAGATGATCTTTAAGATACTGCTCCACAGCATGGACTGGGCAAATGCGTTGATGCCCCAGAGAATCATCATAGCGGCGTAAGGCGGGAAAAAGCTGATGACGAGATTCCCCGCACCGCAGAGGAACAAGCCGGATGCGATCATGATCCACGGCATGACCCAGTCGCCGATGCTGCCGTTTATCAGCCGTCCGCAGGCGTAGACCACGGAGAAAATACTGCCGAGCAGACCAATCTGTGCCTTGTTCATGATGTCGCTCTCAATCAGAGCAGGGCTTGCCATGGACAGATTCAGCCGGGCGATGTAAATGGAGGTATAGGAAAGATAACAGAGGACCAGAATAAAAATACTTCGTTTTTTCATGGAAACTTGCCTTTTTCTTTTTGAAATGATGACAATATGGTATCACAAATTGCAGAGCTTGTCAAGGTGCCCCGCTGCGGAAAAAGAACTTTGCAGAACAAAAGGTCATAGTGAAGAAGGACCCGGAAATATTTCTCAAAAAACAGCATAAAGAAATGGTTTATCATATTTTCGGGTGTTTGTCATATCAAGGGGGAGACAACGTTTGCAAAGCCCTTGCCGATCACCCTACAAAGCCGGGAAAAAACAAAACCATGGCGAGGGCAGAGATTCGGCTGAACTGTAACAAAGCCCAAAAGGAAACTGTCCGGGATGCAGATGACATCCCGGACAGTTCTCATGGACAGGTGATTTTACGCGGACGCTTCGGTCATGGTTTCGGATTCATCGCGGAACAGAAGGGAAATACACCAGATTCCAGCCAGCGCGACGACCGTGTAAATGATCCGTGCAAGGATACTGGCCTGACCGCCGCATAACCATGCGACAAGATCAAAGCGGAAAATTCCCACACAGCCCCAGTTCAGTGCACCGATGATGGCGAGCGTCAGAGCAGTTTTGTCAAGCATCTATACATACCTCCATTCTTGTGGTCTGCGGAGGTAGTATGGACGGAAATCGGTCCGATTATACAAGGACTCTGGACACTGCGGCATTATTTCTTTTTGCCGTTTTCCTGTTCCTCTCTGCCGGGAATGATTTCCAGCTGATCATCAAAGATATGGGTGATATCGGTGACTTCAAGATTGGTGTAGATGTCGCCGAATTCTGCTTTCAGATTCTGCGGGGTGCCGGGGCCCTCCTGCAGGACCATGGGACGGATATTTTCCTTTTCTTCTCCGGCGTGATAGATGGATCCGCTTGCATCCAGATTCAGCTGAATGCCGTAAAGAGACTTCTGCTTGAAGGCACAGTAGATATCGCCGTTCTGTACGGTAATGTTGGATTCGCTGGGGACCATGATGAAGTAACCGTCAAAGCCGCCGTTGCCGATGACAACATTGACCTTGTTGGAACGTACGCTGTTATAGACAACATAGCCGTTGTCGGTGGAGATGCTTGTGTTGGAGCGGGTCTGCAGATCGGCAAGACGCACGCTGCCGTTGACGACGGAAACATTGTAATCGGTATTGGTGGTGAAGCCTTCAATGTTCATATAGCCGCTGGAAGCGGTGATATCCAGACTTTTGAGTTCCGTTTCCGGCGCAAGATACAGGCAGACGGATTTTTCGGTGTTGGTGCTGGTCTTGTCGGTCAGATAATGGCGCAGACCGCGGAAATTGAAGCTGCCTTCGGCAATGTGCATCAGGGAAAAGAGGCTTGTCGAGTTGTCGATGATGAGAATCTTGTTCTGGACGGAAGCATCAAAGGTACCAAGGCGGAAGTTCCGCAGCTCTAAATAGGTCTCGCCGGTCTTGGAGGGCTTTACGGTGACGCTGACATCGGTCAGGTTCATCTTGACTTTGGTGATTTCCGTGTCAAAGACTTCGGTGCGGACGACATCTCCGTCCTCGACGATGACGTCGGTCTCAAACAGGGCGATATCCTGTTCTCTTGCCATGTTGATGCCTGCCGTGCAGAGGACAAGTCCTGCAACGATGACGGCAACGGATACGATCAGAAAAATGATGGATGACGGTTTCATCTCCGATAGCACTCTCCTTTCACATAATAGTAAAGGTCAACAAGGAACGAACGGAAGAATTTGAGGAAGCGGATGAACTGCTTTAAGAGGAACGGCAGAAGCCGCACGGCGATGTTATAGATGAGGATTCCTGCAAACATCGTGATACCGATGGCGCAGATGCCGATGCCGAGCTCAAACAGACCGATGGGCATCGTCAAGAACAGCTGGGAGATACCGTAGATCACGCCGACAAGGGAAATGGCGGCACCGAGTGCGACTTCACCGACCAGCAGGATAATGCAGGCGATGATACCAGCGATGATGCCGACAATGATACCGGCAGAGAGCAGTGCAAAGGCCAGAAGCAGTAAGATCACAAAGGGCAGGGAAACTGCGAACAGGATCCAGAAACGGCGGAAGCCTTCTTCGGTACCCTCACCCCAATATGTAATTTCGGCAAGCCGTGTAGAGATATCCTTTTTCGGCTCTTTGGCTTTTTCTTTCGGTTTTGCGGCGGGATTTCTGCGGACGTTATTGTGACCGGAAGCACTGCCGTCAGAGCGGCGGGCAGCCGGATGACCGGATGCGGATTGACCGGCAGAACGGGTACGGCCGGGATCGGTGACATGCTCCGGGGGATTCTGGACGGTGTGGGGCGCAGTACCTGCCTGGGGCGGGACGCTCCAGGTACGGGTGAGATCGGAGCTGTCTGCCTGCGGCTGCACAGTGCCTGCGGGAGCACTCTGTACCGGTCCTCTTGCTGTGGTTCCCTGGTGGGAGGACTGTCCCAGTTGTACAGGGGCAGGTTGTCCGGCCTGCACAGGCTGTCTTGGCTGCGCTGTGCGAATCGGTTGTGCGGTCATGCTGACGGGCTGGGCCTGGGTATGACTGCCTGGGAGAGGATTGCCCTGCTGTGCACCGCCGAACCAGCCTAAAAGCTCGTCCTGCTGGCTGACCGGGGAAGCAGTTTTTGGCTGTTCGGTCTGTGCAGGTGCGGCGGCTGTCTGCGGAGCAGGATGCTGAACGGGTACCGGCTGCTGCACAGGTGCGTTCTGTTTCGGAGCCGCTGCGCTGATCTGCTGCTTGGGGGTATAACGGATCACGTCGTCATCCTCATCTGCAGCGGGAGCCGGAGGCTGAGGCTTGACCATCTGAGCAGCAGACGCTGTGGGAGCATCCGCTTTTTTTGTGGGCTTTGGGGCGGCTTCACTGTCGGCCATTGCGTTCTCCTGGGCATTCTCGGCGAAGGCGCGGTATTCCGGGTCATTCATGAGTACGGTATTGCGCTGCTCAATGACGCGGGCGACGACCTTGGAAGGGCCGCCGTGCTTGTTGATGTCGGTTTCGATTTCATCATCGCTTCTGTTCTGATAGCGATCGGAAAAGCGTGAGATATGCAGTTTGATCTCCTGTTCGGAAAATCCCGCTTCACGGAAGCGTGTGCGCATAAACTGAAATAACAGTTCCTTATCCACGTCTGGTTTTCCTCCTGTTTCTGTTCTGTCAGTTCCGCCGAAAATTTAAGGTTCAGTCCTTGCTTTCCGGAGAAATCTGTGGTATACTAATTATAGTTTTTATTATATCATCGGAAGGGAAAAATAGCAATATGCGAATGAGAAAAAAGAAGCACGGTGAAGAGCGAAGAGAGGCACTTTCCGCCCTTGCGATCCCCGCGGAAGCTCTGAAACCGGGCACGGCACATACTTTCTTCGGCAGCCCCGACCGTCCTGTGCGGCTGGAGATCGGCTGCGGAAAAGGTGACTTTGTCATCGGTATGGCGAAGCGCTGTCCGGAAATCAACTTTGTTGCCATGGAGCGGGTGCCGGATGTGATCCTCTGCGCCATGGAGAAATGCGCTGCGGAATTCGGTGAGATTCCCGATAATGTCCGTTTCGTTATCGGCAATGCTGTGCGTCTGACGGAATATTTTGCTCCGGGTGAAATTGACCATCTGTATCTGAATTTCTCCGATCCATGGCCGAAATCGGGTCATGAGAAACGGCGTCTGACGTATGTATCTTTTCTGGACCAGTATAGAACGGTTCTGAAAGCCGGCGGCGGACTGTCCTTCAAAACGGACAACCGCGGACTGTTTGATTATTCCATGCAGTCTCTCACCGATAACGGCTGGGCCTTACATGATGTTACCTATGATCTGCATCACAGCGTCTGGAACGTGGGCAACATCGAAACGGAATATGAGCGGAATTTCTCTGCGAAAGGGTTTTCCATCAACCGTGTTGTTGCAGATGCGCCCAGATCGTAAAAAGCGTTTATCCATGGCTGCCGCGGGCTTTGCCTGCGGCAGCCTGTTTTTTCTTCTTGATTTTGAAATGATCAGTTGACAGTCTCCTGCTCCCGCTTTTCTCCTCTGTGACGGCATGGTGTATTGTCAGGATCCTTACAGAGGTGGGAGGACAGGCACCGGTACACCGGCGGGCAGGACGCATCTTCATTGACGCGCATCAGAAGGACGTTGGCATCCATGCGGGAACAGTAGCGCTCTGCGATTTCATAAGCGGGTTTATGCGGGGCGATTCTGGTAATTTCCATGGCAGCGCATCCTTTCATTGGGGGATCTGGCCTCGGCGGAAATCCGCAAAGGCAACGGTATCAGTATACGCGCCGGGGAAAACGATTATGTATTGTTTTTTGCTTTTGGGTTTCTGTCCCATTAGACGACGGAATTTCAGTTTTGTTCCATATCGTCCGTGGCGGGAGCTTCTGCGGCTGTTTCGCCGATGGGAGCGACGGCCTTGGTTCCTGTGTCAGGGTCGTCGTATAGGTTTAAGCGGACTTCTTTATAGCCGTCGATTCCAGCTTTCTGCATAGCGCCGAAGATGCGGTGCTTGAGGCCTTTGTTCTCGCGGTCGAGGTTGTGGAGGAACTGCTTCATGTTCTCACGCTCGGTGTTTCCGTTGGCGGGACATTTGCTGACGAGGATCGGCAGCTCTGCCCGACGGGCAAAATAGCGGATATCCTTTTCCGGCGCATAGATCATCGGACGGATGACGGTGACGTCGGAGCGGGAAAGATAGGTGACAGGCTGAAAAGCGCCGAGGCGTCCTTCATAGAAGAGGTTCAGCATGAAAGTCTCCACCACATCGTCGAAGTGATGGCCGAGGGCAATCTTGCGGATGCCGTGCTTGACGGCGGCGGAGTTCAGCATGCCGCGGCGGAGCTTGGCGCACAGGGAGCAGGGGTTCTTTTCCTTGCGGACATCGAAGACGATGTGGGTGATATCCGATGGCTCCACATAAAAGGGAACCTCCAGCTTGTCACACAAGGCCTGAATGCCGGAATAGTCCGTACCTTCCCAGCCCATGTCAACCATGATCGCGGCGACCTTGAAGTGCTTCGGATGAAACTTCGCAAGCGTGGCAAGGGAAACAAGCAGGGTCAGGCTGTCCTTGCCGCCGGAAACACCGACAGCGACGGTTTCGCCCTCGTCAATCATATCATAATCATCAATGGCCCGGCGTGTATAGCTGAGCATCCTGCGCAGTCCGTTGTCCATCTTTTGCGTATCCTTTCGCGTTTCTGCCGAATCCCGGAAATTGTTGAATATACATCATATATTATAGCACAAAGTCTTATGAAATACAAGTATCTGCGTCCAAAAAGGTAAACTGCCGGATGAGAAGATACAGATCAGAAACTCCCAAAATATGCCGCCAATGTAGTATAAACAAAGAGACTGCCTGCGAAGACTGCAAAGGCCTTGCCGGTCATCACTCCGGGGTAAGAAAAAAAGGAACCCGACCGGGGGCAGAAATCCGGCTGAACTGTAACGAGAAAAATCAATCAGGCGGCAAAAAGAAACGGCAGCGGCGGTTTTCACCGTCACTGCCGGAAACGATCGTTTCAGACAAGGTCAAATAATCAACCCTTGATGCCTCTCTTTTTCAGTGCAAAGTACAGAAGACCGCCGAACAGGCCGCAGGAAAGAAGTTCTCCGGCGCCGACCGTCAGGGTCAAGAACCACAGTGCATCCGGAACCTCGTATACATGGATGAGGATCTGCGGTACGATGATCGCATTGGAGATCACCGGAGGCAGCCATGCAAGATACGGACGCTTGCGGAGCAGGTAGGTACCGAATCCGCCGAGCAGCGTTGCGATGCTGCCGAAAATGACATCCAGAACCATACAGCCGGTCAGCGCATTGGCAAGGATACATCCGCCGAACAGACCTGCGATGGAGGCGGCAGCGCCGACACCGGGCAGAAGCGCGGGCAGAATGGTCAGAGCTTCGGAAATACGCAGCTGGATGACACCGCTGGACATGCCGAACAGCGCAGACAGATACGTGAACACCGTGTAAAGTGCTGCGATCATGGCGGCATAAGTCAGAAATCGGACGACCTGTGAGGATTTTGCGTTTTTCATGTTTTTTACACTCCCGTAGTTTTGTTTAATGTGAGGATGGTTTCGAACTCACATATTAAATTTTATGTCCGTTCCGGTGACCCGCAATCAGACAGAATATAGTATACCACAACCTGCGAAAAAAAGCAAGTGTTTTGCTGGGAGTGTGAAAAAGTCCGTGAATCCTGTGAAATAGTTGCTTCTGATAACAACATTTATCTGCGGGTTTTCACCAAAAGACAGAATGTATCCTTGTGAAAACTGCCGATAGAAAAAGCGGACAAAATCCTGTATCATAAGATGGCGGCACAGAGGAAGGTGTACGAAGTACCGGAGCTCAGGATGCTGTTGACATAGGTTTCCATATACCGGCGTCTTGTGACGATGCCGATGAAGTAGCCGCGGTCATCCTCCACGGGAACAAAATTGTCCTTGAGCAGGGCGTCAAAAAGGGTTTCGGGAGCAGTGTCCACGCGGACGGCGTCCGCATGCAGATGCAGAGGGAGCTCCATGACGGAGATTTTTTCTGCATCACGGATGGCAGAGAGGGCATGCAGTTTGCAGTAGCCGAGAATGTCACCGGCTGTCACCGTGGCAAGATAATGGTTTTCCCGGGACAACAGGGGAAGGGCAACATAGTTGTGCTGTTCCATTTTTTCCATGGCCTGTCTCAATGTATCGGATTCATAGATACAGGAGACCTCGCTGCGCGGTGTGAAAAACTTCATCAGATTCATGGGTCAGACCTCCATTTCCTGTCATCTTCATTATAGCATGTAATTTTGACGAAATG
>JAKSPR010000121.1 GCA_024404655.1 Clostridia bacterium
AAAAATTACCGTCCGCTAACGGATGCCGCTAGCCAGGTTCCAGGCAGAGCGATATCCACGGACAGTCTTAAACCAAGGACAAATAGAGAAAAATTTTTCACCTCGGGCAACAGACCACAAGTATTTCGTAGGCGATAAAGGGGTAAAAAGCCCTCATTTTTATCAAAAGCAATCTGTTCTATAAAAGAAGGTAGACACAATAAGTAGAACAAGCCGTTTTCCTTAAGCAAAAATTAGTTATCTTGTAGGCCCATATGACATACGTACTTCTCATACTCACTACACTGATCGGTCTTGCAGGCTGCGCCTACTTCTGTCGCAAAAACGTTCTCGCCATTCACGAAAAGAACAAGTCCGAACCCAAAGCATACAAGCGGGGTCTGAACTACGTACTGACAGGATTATGGTACGGTTACCTAACCGTGTTCTTTATCGGTGTTACCGTCAACAATATATTCTTCTAGCGAAGAAACCACGAATAACAAAGTTCAGTAAATTCAAGACAAAAACAGCTCGGCATTCGCCGAGCTTTCTTAGTTATCACAAGCTTCGTCCTTGCGACCTCAGCCAGCGTTCGTAAAGGAACATGGCAATAAAGTTTTTTCCATCCACAAACTGATGGGCAGCTTCCTCGTAAGGCAGGACCTCGGTACGGATCCATTCAATTTCTTCTGTATACTGCTGGTCCTTTCCGTTCATAGCGTCCAACTGTTCTCGGGTCACTTCACGTTCAATAGCGTAAAGGCGAATTCGTTCGTCAATCAGACCGCAGCTGGCAGCAAAGCCCGGTGTAGATCCCTTAAACCAGAAATCCATCAGGTCGATCAACTCCTCGTCCTTGGCTTCGATCTGAGCTTCTTCTTCTAGTTCGGAAAGTGCCACCTTACGATAGTCCCCGGTCCAGTCCAAAATTCCCGCAGGAATTTCCAGGGACGACTGTTCTGAAATAGCGAAACGAGGTTGACGGACCAACAGCAAGTACGGCTTACCTTCACAGCGAAGCACCACAAGAACACCGACAGCGTTTCCACGAACAACCACAATGCCATGAACAGGTCGGCCATCTGGAAGACTGGCTGTGGCCTGCAGTTTAATAAACAGCGGTTGCCGACCTTTCCGCAGAAAATCGCATGAAGCAAAGTGAATCTTTTTTACGACGAAGTTTTTCTGAGATGCTTCGAGCCATTCCTTATAGATTCTGGAGTTCAGAAGAATTTCGCGATCATTTTCCGCAATTTCTGCAGCATAGGTATATTCAATCATAAAGAATCCGCTTTTACAACAAGACTGTCGGGAGCAATTTCCGCCCCCTTCCATATTTCATATAAACTATCGATAAAGGAGTTGGAATCCTGGACCATGAGTCCATGCGGCAGCTTATAAACCATCCAATCCTTTCTTGACGACGGTCCACAGAATTTTTCGTCGTCACCAGGAACAAACATCTTGCGCGTAAACCGAACGTTAGATCCTACAGAATAATAGACGAAACTAAAGTCCTCGTAGGAAGCACACTCAGGAATTTTTTCCACATAGTATGTGCTGTAATGCCAGATGGTATCCGGTCTCTCCTGCAATTTTCCAAGAGCAGAAGAATCGTTTTCCCACTTAGAGTTAATGCAGTATACGGAATCGGAATCAGCACAGGCATAATGAAC
Organism: Clostridia bacterium; assembly: GCA_024404655.1. GTDB lineage: Bacteria > Bacillota > Clostridia > Oscillospirales > CAG-272 > RGIG3925. The sequence continues at coordinate 1,659 of JAKSPR010000121.1, forward strand.
AGGGACCAGATTGGTATCGTTAATATTCCAGCTAGACGGATAGATGGTATCGGCCACCACGTTCTTGCACATGTCCACACGATGAGTACATTTAGACTCCATTATTTTCCAATAGAACACTCGTGGAGTCAAAGAATCCAAGACACGCAAAATAGACGGAACATCCTTTTTGTTTACTCGACCTCTTGTACGTAAGGGAAAATTCTTTGCATCGGCAAAGGAAGAATCCATATAGACCGCAAAGGTGTCTACGCTAAAGGATCCTCGGCGAACCAAGATAGAATCCAACACAGAATCCTGATCGTTCTTGACTTTAATAATACCGGTGGACTTAAGGAACTTGTCTTCAAGCTTAAGCTTTAGCAAAGTGTCAGGACCATAGAAGGGAGACGCACAGTCCTCCCCCGTTGCATGAATCTTGATGACCGGAGAAATCCAGAGCACAGAGTCCCGCTGTTCATATTGAAGATCAATGGCCTGCAAGGCACAATTGGAAAACGACCAAATTTTACCCAGAGAAAGAAACAGCGTGTCCTGAACCAAATGGATGGTTTGGCCGGTATCAAGAAGCGCATCTTTGAAGAAGCGAAGGGGCTTTTCCCCGAGCTGCCGCTTACCCATAAACCGTACAACGATGGTCAGAAGAACCCATACGATCAGTAAACGCATTGTGATAACAGCCATTTTTTCGTTCCTTTCCTTGATGAATCTGCCGTTTTCAGTTTGCCCTCTGACAGTCACGTTATACAGAAATCAGATATTTGTGATTATTCAACATATATCAGAGTGAAATTTTAGCAGGCAAAATCATGGAAACCTATTTATTTTTCGTCGAAGATGTGATATAATGGGCGCAAAGGAATGGTGTACGCTATGTACCTTTTCCTGACAAATTTTCATTTTACAAGGAGTATTATCATGGCAGAAGCAAAGAACAATCTTGATGCTTACAAGATTTCCCATGACGAACAGGTTATTGATACTACCCGCAAGATGCGTGTTGCTATCATCGGTACCGGTTGGATCGCAGAATCTCACATTGCGAGCTACTTAAAGCAGCCCGATGTCGAGATCGTCGCAGGCTGCGACCTGATCCCCGGCAAGGCTAAGGCATTCTTCGAGCGCTACGGCGTTGAAGGTGTCAAGACCGATTACGCTTCCCACAAGGAAATGCTCGCAGACAAGTCCCTCAATCTGGACTGCGTCTCCGTTTGTACCTACAACCGCCAGCATGCACCCTGCGCGATCGACGCTCTGAAGGCAGGCATCAACGTCCTGCTCGAGAAGCCGATGTGCGTTACCCTCGAAGAGGCTGTTGAAATCCGCAAGGCAGAAAAGGAATCCGGCAAGGTTCTCTCCATCGGCTTCCAGCCCCGTTTCGACAACAACATGAAGATGATCAAGAAGATCGTCGAATCCGGCGTTCTCGGTAAGATCTATTACATCCAGACCGGCGGCGGCAGAAGACGCGGTATTCCGACTCCGTTCGGTACCACCTTCATTGAGGACGCTACTGCAGGTCTCGGCGCTCTGGGCGATATCGGATGCTACTCTCTCGATATGCTGCTGAACGCTGTCGGCTATCCGAAGCCCCTCACTGTTACCGGTTACAAGTCCAACTTCTTCGGAACCGATCCGAACTATGTCGGCTACGGTGCTCACCATGACTACGCTGAGAAGTTCGGCGTTGATGACTTCGCTGCAGGCTTCATCCGTCTCGAAGGTGACATCATCCTCGACTTCCGTATTGCATGGGCAAGGAGCATCAATACTCCCGGTGATGCTCTGATCCTCGGTACCAAGGGCGGTCTGCGTATCCCCTCCACCGACTGCTGGAACGGTTCCATCGGCGGTCCTCTGGTTATCTACCACGAGGTTGCAGGTGTTCAGACCGAAACCATCATTCCGGTTCAGTCCACTAATTACGGCCTGTTCGATATGAAGATCCGTACCTTCCTGGATGCTTCCAAGAACGGCACCGCTGCTCCTGTTCCCTCCTCTCAGATCCTGTACAACCAAGCTATTCTGGATGGTATCAACAAGTCCAACGCTGTCGGTCACGAAATCGAGCTCGAAATTCCGGAGATCTGATTCGGATTTCAAACATGAAAATCAAAACAGCCTGACACTTTGTCAGGCTGTTTTCAAAAGAATTTCTGTCATAATTTTATAAACAAAGGAGATTTATCATGGATTACGGTATTCAGATGTATTCTGTCAGAGACCTGGCTTCCCAGGATCTCGAAGCTGCTCTGAAAGCAGTTGCAGAAATCGGTTACAAATATATTGAATTTGCAGGCTTCTTCGGTCATTCCGCAGAAGAAGTTAAGGGCTGGCTTGACAAATACGGTCTGGTCTGTTCCGGTACTCATTCCAGCTGGACTGAGCTCCGTGACGATTTTGAGAACGTTGTCAAGTACCACAAGATCATCGGCAATAAGAACTATATCATTCCGGGCGCGGATCTGTCCACCCCCGAAAAGCTGTATGAGTTTGTTGATTTCTGCAATGAGTTTGCTCCCAAGCTTGCTGCAGAAGGCATGACCCTGCAGTATCACAACCATGCACATGAGTTCCATCTGCATGAAGACGGCATCATGATCTACTCTGTTCTTGAAAACTGCACCAAGATCAATCTGGAAACGGATACCTACTGGCTGTATGTCGGCAAGACCAATCCTACCGCAGTTCTTGACAGACTGCACGGCCGTATCTCTCACATCCATGTCAAGGATGGTGACATCAACGGAAACGGCAAGCCTCTCGGTATGGGTACTGCTCCTGTCGCTGACGTCGTCGCGAAGGCTAAGGCCTACGGCATGACCATGGTCGTCGAGTCCGAGACCTGCACTCCTTCCGGTATTGAAGAGGCAAAGATCTGCTTCGATTACCTCAAGTCCCTTGAATAAGATAAACGCACACACTGCCCGGCTCTTCTGTGGGACGGGCAGTTTTTCTTAAACTCAACAGGAGGCCCGAAATGAAAGACTGTATGAATGAGGATTTCATCCTGAAAACGGATACAGCAAAGATCCTCTATCACAACTATGCTGAAAAACTGCCGATCATTGACTATCACTGCCATGTTCCGCCGAAGGAGATCGCAGAGGACAAGTCCTACGCGAACATCACTGAGCTGTGGCTCGGCGGCGACCATTACAAATGGCGCGCCATGCGTTCCAATGGTGTGGATGAAAAGTATATTACTGGTGATGCATCCGATTACGAAAAGTTCAAAGCATGGGCAAAAACCATGCCGAAGCTGATCGGTAATCCGCTTTACCACTGGACACATCTGGAACTGCAGCGTTATTTCGGCTATGAAGGTATCTTAAACGAAGAAACGGCTGACGGCGTCTGGAATCTCTGCAACGAAATTCTTTCCCGCCCTGATATGACTGCGCGTCAGATCATCAAGAATTCTGGTGTCGTTCTGCTCTGCACTACCGACGATCCGATTGATTCTTTACAGTATCATGTACAGCTTGCCAATGATCCAACCTATGACGTCAAGGTGCTCCCTGCATTCCGTCCCGACAAGGGTCTGAACATTGAGCGTGCAGGTTATGCTGAATATATTGCAAAGCTCGGTGAAGCTGCCGGTATGGCGATCACCGACCTTGCTTCCCTGAAAGCAGCTTATAAGCAGCGTCTTGATTTCTTTGGTTCTCTCGGATGCAAGACCGCAGACCATGGTTTTGATGAGTACGTTCCATTTGCTGCCGATGCCTGCGACTGCAAAGCTGATGAGATTTTCAAGCGTGCGCTTGCCGGTACTCCCGCAACCATTGAAGAAATGAAACTGTTCAAGACCGTCATGATGTATTTCTTTGCAAAGGAATACACTGAACGCAAGTGGGTCATGCAGCTGCACTTCGGTGTTCTGCGCAACGTCAATCCTGTCATGTTCAAAGCACTCGGTCCGGATACTGGTTTCGACATCATCGGCGGAGCAACCTGCATTACTGATATCGCGAAGCTGTTCGGTGCTCTTACCGCCAAGAACAGTCTGCCGCGTACCATTCTCTACTCCATCAATCCCGCCGACAATGCCGGTCTGGATGCGCTCATCGGTGCATTCCAGGAGAACGCAGGCGGTTTCCCGCGTCTGCAGCATGGTTCTGCATGGTGGTTCAACGACAACAAGTCCGGTATGCGCGCACAGATGAAGTCTCTTGCCAATATGTCTCTGCTCGGCAATTTTGTCGGCATGCTGACGGACTCCCGCAGCTTTATCTCCTATCCGCGTCATGAGTATTTCCGCCGTATTCTCTGCGATCTGCTGGGCGAATGGGTGGAACTGGGCGAATATCCGATGGATATCGACGCACTGGCACAGATGGTCTGCGATATCTCCTACAATAACACCAAAGACTTCTTTGGATTCGATCTGGTATAAATTCCATCAAAAGAGCCTTCCCTGTCTGTTTTCAGATCGGGAAGGCTTTTCTCTGTTATTGACGTTTTTTCCACGCTTCCACATAAGCGATAACGGGCTTGGGAAGACAGTTATCCAGGGGATGACCGTAACGGATCATCTCTCTTGCAAAGGAGGAACTGATATGCTGTACCTCCTGTTTTGCCGGGATAAAAATCGTATCGGTATCGGCATAGATAGCGCGGTTGATATGGAAAAGACTGGTTTCATAATCGAAATCGCTGACACCACGGATGCCCTTGACGATCACAGCGTGATTGACATGGGCAAATTCGGCAACGAGGATGGATTCCATGGAGCAGACGACATTGTCAAGATGTGCCGTTGCCAGTTTCAGCATCTCAAGTTTTTCTTCGTCGGTGAACATACCGTGTTTTTCCGCATTTTTGAATGCGGTGACATAGACGGTATCAAACATTGCGGCAGCACGCTCGATCACATCCACATGACCGAGGGTGACAGGATCGAAGCTGCCGGGAATCATGGCTGCACGGTACTTCATTACCCCTCTGCCTCCTCTTTCAGTGTGAGCCAGCTTACATAGATGCGGCCGTATTTGGATGTTTTGGTGATCTCATAAAGGGACGCAGCGGAAGGCGCATCGGAGAACAGTTCCGTATCCTCACTTTCCACAAGAATCCTTGTGTGGGTATCTGCAGCACCGGATGCGGCAAGGCGTTTCAGCACTTCTCCGTGCATGTGCTTGGTAAAGGGCGGGTCGATATAGATGATATCGAAAGGCGCACTTCCGGATTTTGCAAAGCCTTTTAAGTAATCCTGATACTGATAATTGACGATGCGGCAGCGATCAAAAAGACGGGTCTTTTTGGCGTTGGCCTTGATGATCTCGATGGCCTCGGGTGCAGCGTCGATCATGACGGCAAGAGATGCTCCGCGGCTGACTGCCTCCAGTCCCATCTGACCGGAACCGGAAAAGAGATCAAGAAAGGTTACTCCTTCCAGATCAAACTGCAGTGCGCTGAATATGGCTTCTTTGACGCGTTCAGCGGTCGGTCTGGTTGCTTCCCCTTCCAGTGTCTGCAGCTGCGTGCCGCGAGCGCTTCCTGTGATAATTCTCATGATAGTTTCACGGAAAGGCAGATTATCTGCGTTTTCCGGTTTCCTCCTCTTCAAAGTGAGATATGATCTTATTTGCAATGCTTTCGCTGATGCCGCTGACAGCGCAAAGTTCATCAAGCGTTGCGTTTTTTATGGCTGACAGCGTTTTGAAATGGGCCAGCAGTGCTTTTGCCTTGGATGCACCGATGCCGTCTATGGCTTCCAGTGTTGAGGTCTTCATCGTTTTGTTCTTGGCACCCATCATGCGGGATACGGTATAGCGGTGGACCTCTTCCTGAATCTTATAGATATAGACGAATACAGACTGTTCCCTTGCGATGTTGATCTCCCGCACGCCGTCGGTGAGTGCTCTGGTCTTGTGAAAATCATCTTTGACCATACCCATGACGGGAATATCAAGTCCGAGTTCATCCATCAGCGCCTGCACGGTATTGACATGACCTTTACCGCCGTCCAGCAGGATCAGATCCGGCGGAATCTCACCGAAGCCGGATCCCGTGGGATGCAGGATATATTCGAGACGCCGCTTCAGCGTTTCCCGCATGGAAGCGTAGTCATCGGGGGCGCCTTCCGTCTCCCGAATGGAGAAGGTTCGGTAGTCTTTTTTGATGAATTTTCCGTTTTCACAGACGATCATACCGGCTGTGATATGTTCCGCACCGAGGTTTGATATATCATACGCCTCGATCCGTTCCGGTATGACTTCAAGACCGAGCATGGACGCCAGCTTGACAAGAGTTTTGTTGTCCTTCTCTGTTTCAAACTGATACTGTTTGGCCGTCTGTTCCGCATTGCTGCAT
>JAKSPR010000122.1 GCA_024404655.1 Clostridia bacterium
AAGGATTGCGATGTCGGCCGCACGGAACACTGTGAGCAGTTTTGCTTTTGATAGGTTCGGATCGCTGTTCGGGTTCTCGGAGCGTATCCACGCATCCGAGAGTATCTTTGAAAAGTCCTCGCAGGAGAGATGCGGCATTGCGAATTTCAGAAAGGTCAGACCATACGGTTTGTTGCACATCATATAGATGAGATACGGATTGTCCGCTTTTTCGATCAGCCCACGCATCCGGTTCTGCCAGCTTCTGAAATCCGCATTGCTTTTTGTAATATCCACAAGCTGCACGATGCCGTCTTTTTCCGCCTGCACGAAACCGGTGTTCGTGAACGGATGCTGAATAACGACAGGGGACATTTTCGTTTTGTGGTAGTCCGTCATGAGCAGAGAGACGGCAACCGACTTCACAGAGGCGAGGTCAGTCTTTTCTTTCATGCTGTAAACACTCCTTTCTGAAATTTGGGCAAAAGAAAAAGGCAGATAGTTCTTTCGTTCTATCTGCCTGATTGATTCGCTATTCTGTTTTCGTGGGTTCAAAACCTTCCGCAAAGGGAAAAAGCCGTTTTTACATCTTCATTTCTGAAAATTAAAAAACGGCTTTTGGGTAGCAAAAAACCCCGACAAAATCGGGGTTTTTCGAGAGGATATCTTTTTCGTCCTCTAATTATGGCGGAGAAGGAGAGATTTGAACTCTCGCGCCGGTTACCCGACCTACACCCTTAGCAGGGGCGCCTCTTCACCACTTGAGTATTTCTCCGTGCCTTGAAGCTGTTCTTATTCGATTGCTGTACTATTATATCACAGAACTTATAAAAAATCAAGGGTTTTTCAAAAAAAGATTCAAAATCAGTCCGGGAACGGAAAGCGCTGGCGGAGAAAAAACGTTTTCGGCGAAAAAATCCGGAAAAATTGCAAAAAATCTCCGTTCTCCCTCTATGCAAAAAGGCGGGAATATGCTATAATAGTCTTAAAGTTTATGAAAAGTTTACACAGCGGAAGGAAGACGAGTATGCCTATTGAAAAATCGACCAAGAAGATCAAGCGCCGCTTCGGTGACCGTGTGGAGGGAAGACGGGTCCGTACCCTGACGCCCATCAACAAGATCACCCCTTACATCATGAAGACCCGCAACACCCGTATGAACCTCTTCAAAGACGAGATCAACACGGAGAAGATCGACGAATACATCAAGCAGAAAAAAGCCGAAGGCCGCATGAACTTCAACATTATGCATATTTTCCTTGCCGCATACGTCCGTGCGGTATCCCAGATGCCGGCCCTCAACCGTTTTGTCTCCGGTTATCAGGTCTACGCGCGGCACAATATCGAAGTCTGCATGGTCATCAAAAAAGAAATGACCCTCGACGCACCCGATACCGCCATCAAGGTGGAATTTGAGCGGGATGCAACGCCGGATGAAGTCTACGACATTCTCAACAAGACCATCGAAGACTACCGCAATGCGCCCGGCGGCGACTTTGACAACGTGGCGGGACTTCTGAATTATCTGCCGCGGTTTTTGCTCCGCTTTGCTGTCGGATTCCTGGAATTCCTTGACTATTTCGGCATCATGCCGCGGTTTCTTACCCGGCTGAGCCCCTTCCACGGCTCGCTGTTCATTACCTCCATGGGATCGCTGGGTATTCCGCCGATCTATCATCATCTGTATGATTTCGGCAATGTGCCGATCTTCATGGCATTCGGTACCAAGAAGCACCGGTATGAACTGCAGGCTGACGGCAGTGTCAAGAGAAACAACTACGTCGGTTTCTCGATTGTCTGTGATGAAGGTATTACGGACGGATTCTATTATGCGGCGGCGTTCAAGTATATGCTGCGGTTTTATAAGAATCCGTGGCTGCTGGATACCAGACCCGAAACCATTGTGGAAGATATTCCGTAAAGTAAATATGAAAGTGATCCTGCTGCATCCTGATTGGGGTACAGCGGGATTTTTGCTTTTCCGGAATTGGGTTTCATCGCGGGGGAGCAAGGGGAGAACCATCTCAAACGCCGAAGTTTCTCCCCTTGCTCCCCGGTGGGATCCATCTGAGGGGAGTTTTTATGTCCCCCCCTCATGCCCTACTCCTTGGCTGGCGGCTTTGTGCGCGGACAATTCTTTTTCGATTCGCCTGCGGCGAATCGTGGGGGAAGGCTATAAGAAACCCCGCTGCATATCCGGGTGCAGCGGGGGGATTTTTGCGGGCAGAATATTGAAAATATATCCGGTATTTTTTTTGCGCAGCGGGGAAATCCTGATGGCAGAAAGAAACAACCGGAAAATCAACCGCCGATATAGGTGATCCATTCGGGGATGTCGATATACAGAGCGGGGTCGACGGTGACGTGGTTCTTGCGGAATTCGAGGTGGAGGTGGGAGCCGCTGGTATTGCCGCTGGAGCCGACATAGCCGATGAGCTGACCCTGGGTGACGACGTCGCCCGCCTTGACTGCCATCTTTGCCTGATGGGCATAGAGGGTCTCCACGCCGTCTTTATGGAGGATGCGCACGGCATAGCCGTAGGAGCCGGAATAGGAAGCGTAGGTGACAACACCGCCGTCACAGGCGTAAATTTCCGTATAAGCGGAGGCTGCGATATCATAGCCGAGATGGAAATCCGTGGTGCCCCACAGATCGCGCTCGCCGTAGCCGCTGGACATGTAGACGCGGGGAATGGAATTGCTCCAGCCGATCTCCTCATTGGTATAGTGGAGATTTTCGGGCGTGGGTTCAAGCAGCGGCCAGATAAAGGTCCCGGTGGAGACGCTTTCGTCAAGCAGCGGATAGGTACCGTAATAGGCCACGGCATCCACAGGTTCCCGTAAGACGACATGCTCGGTTTCCTCTTCGGAGAGGACAGCGCCGGTGTCGGGGTCGAGGATGCGCCGGGTGGTGACGCGGGCAAGACCGTCCCTGCCTTCGGAGATCAGCGTGGTATAGCCGTCAAATCCGGCGTCGTTCTCCCGATACGTTGTGCCGTACGGTATCACGCAGGCCTCGGAGACGGCGGTGACGACCTGATAGGAGAGCAGCTTCGCATCGCAGATACGGATCATGAGGGCGTCTTCCGATTCGATCTGTGCGCCGGGGATCCATCCATATTCCCATGTGACGCTGCTGGTCCGTTCCAGAATACCGCCTGAAAGAATCTCCGGAGAAAGCGCGTCCCCGCGTATCTTGTCGCAGGTCGCAAACAGTTCATCCAGATGATCCGCCGAGGCAGTATATCCGATCACAGCGCCGTCGGCATAGATGGTATAGCCGCGGGTGTAGTCCGCCGATGCATGAACGTAAAGGGCATGATACAGGCTGTCCTCGCTCATGATCTGATCGGGGGAAATCTCCGCCGGCTGATAGGAGAGGGTAAGCTCTGCCGGGGTGATATCCTGCTTTTCAAGTTCTGCCCTGACTGATTTCAACTGTTCTTCCGCAAGCGCCGTATCCGTGACATAGCCGACGGGAACGCCGTTTGCCAGAATCTGATAGCCGGGGACGCCGGAACGGTGCAGCACCAGGGCGGCAATATACGCGAAAAACAGCAGAACAAGGCAGGCAACAAACCCGCCGAGAATCTTCGGAAGCAGCCGTTTTTCTCCATGGGAGGGCCCGATGATGGGAAAGCTCTCCGTATCGGCACTGTCCTCCCGGGATGCGGCATCGGTTTCAGAGGATCCGTTCTCCACGGTCGTGTCTTCCGCCTGGAAGTCGATGGGCGGCGCAAAGCCGTCAAGGCTCAGATCCGGCAGATCATCGGCTCCGGGGCCGGGAACGCTGACATCGGGAGCACTGCCGGTGACCGCTTCCGCGGGTTCCTGATGCGCAGGAATTTCTGCATCCGCCGGCAACTCGATTTTCGGTTCTTCCTGCTTTGCGGGAACTTCCGCTGGGGGGACTTGCTTTTCGGGTACGGGGGAGGAGCTGTCCATCACAGGACGCCGCAGCGGTCTTCTGCGGGGAGTATGGTGAGGGGCAGGTTCCGCTGTGTGCCGGATTTCCTGTTTTATTTCGGTTTCAGAAACTGAAACTGTATCAGTAACTGAAACTGTTTCGGTTTCTGAAATTGTTTCGGGAATTGAAACTGCATCGGAAACAGGAGCTGTTTCGGAAACGTGAATCGTTTCGGAAATGGGGACCATTTCGTTATCCGAATCTGTTTCTTCCGGAAAAACAACCGTCGGCGTGGATGCTTCCGCTCCGGTTTCCTGCTCTGGAGCAGGATCATCGGCAATGTCGAAGAGAATCGGCATAGCCTCTGCGGTTTCTGCCGCGGGAGAACTTTCAGTTTTGAGAACTTCGATGGAAATATCGGTCTCCGGTTCTTTGATTTCCGCGGAAACATCTGCAGAAACCTCCGCGTTTTCTGCGGGGGCGGGAATATCGTCAACAAAGAAGTCGATGAGGTCGTCGGGGGAGAAATCGGCCGCAGGTTCCTCTGCAGTCGGTATCAGAGGCTCTGCCGGGGACGGGATGGGAGTATCCTGCTCATTTTGGGGAGTTTCTTCCGGCTCTTTTTCATCGGCGGCAGGTTCCGGGATCGGTTCTTTTTTTGGTTCTTCTTCCGGGATCAGCGGCCGGTTCTGATCTTGTATCACAACACGGTCGATGGAGGCCGTGTCAAAAAAGCGCACATCGGGGATGGCGTGGTTCTGCGGCTCCCGCCGGGTACCGGAATGGTGATGTTCCGATTCTTTATGTTTCTCCGGCATATCTGCGGCACCGTCCTTTCTCTTGTCCTGCTTGATTGGATATCTTTTATTATACACGAAAAATGTCGGAAAATCAAGGGGTTATCTGCCCGGCGGGCGGTCTCTTTCTCCGACAACCATGACCTTTTATGAGTTTTTTTCCAAAACCCGGTGAAAAATTCCTCGTCCTGTGATATAATAGAATCACAGATTACTCTCAATGAGAAGGAGATACGCCATGAAAAAGCTGCTGATCGTTGACGGCAACAGTATCCTGAACCGCGCATATTACGGCATCCGCCCCCTGACCACCAAAGAGGGCATTTTCACCAATGCCGTTTACGGCATGATCACCATGCTGCAGAAGCAGCTGGACGCGGTGGAGCCGGATACCTGCGCCATCGCCTTTGACCGTAAGGAGCCGACCTTCCGCCATAAAGCCTATGCAGAATATAAAGCCGGACGACACGCATCCCCGGATGAACTGCGGATGCAGTTCCCATACGCAAAGGATGTCGCCCGCGCCATGGGCTTTTCAGTTTTAGAGCAGCCCGGCTATGAGGCGGACGATATCCTCGGCACCCTGTCAAAGCAGGCGGAGGACGCCGGATGGGATGCCTATGTGCTCACCGGAGACAGAGACTCCCTGCAGCTCATCGGCGATCATACCACGGTACTCCTTGCCACCAATAAAGATACGATCGTCTTCGACCGGAAACAGTTTTTTGATACCTACGGTGTCGGTCCGGAGCAGTTTGTGGACGTCAAGGCCCTCATGGGCGATTCCTCCGATAATATTCCCGGCGTGCCGGGAATCGGAGAAAAAACGGCGCTGAAACTGATCGCAGACTATCACGATCTCGACGCCATCTATGACGACCTTGCATCCAAGGATATCGCCAAGGGCGCAAAAGCTAAACTGGAAGCGGGGAAAGAGAGCGCTTATTTCTCCCGCATGCTGGCGACCATCGTCCGTGATGCGCCGCTGGACAGCCCCTTTGGTACCCTCCCTGCACGGGCTGAGGCTTTTGACCGCCCGGCACTGCGGGATCTGTTCGTCAGACTGGAATTTTCCGCTCTTATCAAGCGTCTCGGCCTTGACCAGACGGAGCCCGAAATGCCCATCGCCGCAGCCGCGGAGAAAAGAGCCGATGAGCCCTCCGCTGCGAACCCCCCCGCCCCAGAAGCAAAAGAGATCACAGGCGAAGCGCTCGCCGCTTTTGATAAAGTCAGACCCGCATCCGTTGTCATTGCCGGAAACACCCTTTACATCCGCACGGAAGATGGTTCCTTTGTCTGCCGTGAGACACCGGATGCGTGGCGCGCGTTCCTCTCCGACCGTGACCGCACGCTGCTCATGCACGACTGCAAGGCCGTTTACCATTTTGAAGCAGAGAACGGCATTGAACCCGCCGAGGCTGCTTTTGATACCATGCTGGCAGGTTACGTCCTCGATCCCTCCGACGGCGGCTACAGCCCCGACAAGCTGTCTGTGGCTTATCTCGGCCAGGTCCTTCCGGAAAGTGCGGGCGGAGCCGAAACTGCAGACGTCATTTTCCGTCTTTATCCCATTCTTGCGGAGAAAATGCGGACCCTCGGCATGGAAAATCTCTATGCCTCCGTGGAGCTGCCGCTGGCTTATGTTCTCTTCCGCATGGAGCAGAGAGGCTTTCAGGTGGATGTGGGAGGTCTGGAATCCTATGGCGAGCAGCTGGGCGTGATGTGCTCCGAATATGAGGAGCGGATCTGGACCGCCGCAGGGAAGACCTTCAATGTCAATTCCCCCAAGCAGTTAGGCGATGTGCTTTTTGATACCCTCATGCTCCCCTGTCCCTCCAAGAAGCGTTCCACCAACGCCGAAGTTCTGGAAAAGCTCCGCCCCTATCATCCCATCATCGGAGATATCCTCGACTACAGACAGGTGGCAAAGCTGCGCTCCACCTATACAGAGGGGCTTGTCAAGGTCGCAGACGAAAACGGCAGGATCCATTCCAGCTTCAATCAGACCGTCACCGCCACAGGCCGCCTTTCCTCCACGGAGCCGAATCTCCAGAATATCCCGATCCGCACGGAGCTGGGCAGACAACTGAGAAAATATTTCATTCCCACCGACCATGATCATGTCCTTGTGGATGCGGACTATTCCCAGATCGAGCTCCGTCTCCTTGCCGCTATTTCCGGCGATGAGACCATGACAGATGCCTTTGTAAACGGCGTGGATATTCATGCCGTGACCGCGTCGCAGGTATTCGGCGTTCCGCTGTCCGGGGTGACAAGTGAAATGCGCAAGCGCGCCAAGGCCGTCAACTTCGGTATCGTTTACGGCATCGGAGATTACTCCCTTGCCATGGATATCGGCGTCACGAAGAAACAGGCGGGCGACTATATCAATGGTTATCTGCGTACTTACCCCAAGGTCTCTGCTTATCTGAAAGATGTTGTCGATCAGGCCAAGCGCGACGGCTTTGTTTCGACCATCTACGGCAGACGGCGCTACATTCCGGAACTCACCTCCACAAAGAAAATGATGGTCGCCTTCGGAGAACGTGTCGCCATGAACAGTCCCATTCAGGGCAGTGCTGCCGATATCATCAAAGCCGCCATGGTTTCATTGGAACGGGAGCTCACAAAATCCGGACTGGATGCAAAGCTCATTCTGCAGGTACACGACGAGCTGATCGTCGAATGTGCAAAAGACTGTGTGGATGATGTCAAAGAGATTCTCAAACGGGAAATGGAGCATGTCATTGATCTCTCCGTTCCGCTCACCGTCGATGTTCAGGCGGGCGACACGTGGTATGACGGGCACTGATAGCCCTTTTGACCTCATTTCTGCATAAAATCCTCCCTCTGCGGGAATACTGTTTCCGAGACGCAAAGAGGGAGGATTTTTTATGTCCGGAGAAAAGAAACGCAGACGTGCGCAGGCGGCGGTTGATGCCGTCATGCAGAGCTATCAGCAGACCGGTGCTGCGACCGACCCCATGGGCAGCTATACGGGGATGACGGGGGAGACCCGTTCTGCCCTTGCCGATACCATCATCCCGACTGCCCCTGTTCCCGGCGGCAAGCGCTGGATGACGCAGGCAGAGCTGACCGATGCCGTAAAGCCCGAACAGGATGCGGATGATCTGTGAATAAAGGTAACCTGAAGACGATACCCCGGCGGAAAAAGACCGCCGGGGTATCGCTTTTGGAAGAGTTGTTGGTTTCTGCTCTCGGCTTGATTTTGCTTTTATCCGGCTTCGGGGTGTGACCGGCAAGGGCTTTGCGGTCGCC